>MWAR01000501.1 GCA_002068715.1 bacterium ADurb.Bin374 | reverse complement strand
GGTGACGATGATGAACCGCATCGCATCGGAGCTGACCGGCTGGAACATGGCCGAAGCCGCCGCCCGGCCGCTTTCCGAGGTTCTCTCACTCACGTCCGGCACATCCTCCGGCAGACAGATCGCCAGCATGATCGACCGCAACGGGGCCCTGCATCGCATTGCCAGCACCAAGGCGCCGATCCTTGATGGCAGTGGCACGCAGATCGGCACCATCATCGTTTTCCAGGATGTCACCATCCGCGAGGAAATGGAACGTGAGCTTCAACGCACGCAGAAACTCGAATCCCTCGGCATCCTCGCCGGAGGCATCGCCCACGACTTCAATAATATTCTTACTGGTATTCTTGGGCATGTCTCCCTCGCGAAGGCGGAAATGAGCAGGGAACAGAAGGCGTTCACCTACCTCGTCGAGGCGGAAAGTTCGATCGCGACTGCGCGCGGTCTGACGAGGCAGCTCCTGACCTTCGCCCGCGGTGGAACGCCTCAGAAGCGTGCGCAGTCGATCCGCAACCTTCTGGAAGATTCCGCCAGGCTGGTGATGTCGGGGAGCCCCATCAGGCTTCGTCTGGATGTTCCCGGAGACCTCCGCCTCCTGGAAGTCGACGAGGGTCAGCTCGGTCAGGCCATCCAGAATCTGGTCATCAACGCCCGGCAGTCGATGAAGTCGAGCGGCACGATCTGCATTTCGGCGGCCAATATCGACGTATCGAGCGAGGGAATGAAAATCGTGGGACAATCGTGCATGAAGCGAGGAAACATCCTTGCTCCGGGGAAGTATGTCGAAATTTGCGTATCGGACGAAGGGTGCGGCATCCCGCCAGAAGTCATTCCGCAACTGTTCGACCCGTTTTTCACGACCAAGCAGACGGGCCATGGTCTCGGCCTCTCGACTGTATTCTCGATCATCGACCAGCACGGGGGTCATATCACCGTCGACTCGACTCCAGGCGCCGGCTCTATTTTCCGGGTATACCTGCCCGCAACGGATTTCCAGATGGACGATCTCGAAGAGCGCCCGCCCGTCAAGCGTGGCGACGGCGGAAAAATCCTGATCATGGACGATGAAAAAGCCATCCTCTCGGTCATGCATGGAATTCTCCGGCACCTGGGATACCAGTGCGTCTGCGTCCCAGACGGGAGCGAAGCCATCGCGGAGTTTCAAAAAGCCGTTTCCGGGGGAGCTCCGTTTCAACTCGCGATTCTCGACCTGACGATCAGGGGCGGCATGGGCGGACTGGAAACCGCCGAAAAGCTGCACGAGCTCGAACCGGGGCTCAGGATCATGGTCGCCTCGGGGTATTCGAACGACCCGGTCATGGCCGATCATGCGGCCTACGGTTTCTGCCATGCCCTGAGCAAGCCGTTCACGCTGTCCGACGTCGAGAAAGCCCTCTCCTGCATTTTCGGAAACGACCCATCGAGGAAAGCCGCATGAAGAATCCCCTTGCACCCAAAGCCCTGCGCCTTCACGAATCCGAGCCGGCCGGCAAGATCGAGATCGTTCCGTCGAAACCCTGCGCCGACGGGAACGATCTCAGCCTCGCCTATACTCCGGGGGTGGCAGCCCCCTGTCTCGCCATACGGGACGACCCCGAGGCCGCGTGGCGATATACGGGCCGCGGCAACCTGGTAGGCGTCATCACGAACGGGACCGCCGTGCTCGGTCTCGGAAACATCGGCGCGCTCGCCGGCAAGCCAGTCATGGAAGGGAAAGCCCTCCTGTTCAAACGGTTTGCAGGCATCGACGCCGTCGATCTCGAACTCGACACGGAGTGCCCCGCGGCGTTCTGCGACGCCGTCTCTCTTCTGGAACCGAGTTTCGGCGGCATCAACCTCGAGGACATCAAGGCACCGGAGTGCTTCGAAATCGAGGAACGCCTGCGAGCCGGCATGGGAATTCCCGTCTTTCACGATGACCAGCACGGGACTGCGGTCGTGGTGGCTGCAGCCCTCATGAATGCCCTGCATCTCACCGGCCGGAAACCCGACGAGGCGCGGGTCGCGATCAGCGGCGCCGGCGCGGCCGGCATCGCCGTCGCCCGGCATCTGCTCAGGATCGGCGTCAGGCGGAGCCATCTCGTTCTTTGCGATATACATGGCATCGTATACAAAGGCCGCAGAGAAGGCATGCACCGGTGGCTGTCTTCCCTTGCGTCTTCGCGGCCAGCTGGAACTCTGGGCGACGCCCTGGAAGGCGCCGATGTCTTCATCGGCGTTTCGGCACCCCGCATCGTGACACCAGCGATGCTCCGGAAGATGCGTCCCGACCCGATCATCTTCGCGCTTGCGAACCCGGTGCCCGAGATCGAATACGACGCGGCACGCGAGGCAAGGCCGGATGCCGTCATCGCCACGGGCCGAAGCGACCTGCCGAACCAGGTGAACAACCTGCTCGGTTTCCCGTTCCTCTTCCGGGGCGCGCTCGACGTGCGCGCTTCAACGATCAACGACGAAATGAAGCTTGCCGCAAGCAAGGCGCTGGCGGACCTCGCACGGCGCCCCGTCCCGGCCGCGGTTTTGAAAGCATACGGATTGAACCGTCTGACGTTCGGCCGCGGCTACCTCCTTCCGAAGCCCTTCGATCCGCGCCTCCTGGAAACCGTCCCCCCGGCCGTCGCGGCCGCCGCGATGGAAAGCGGCGTGGCCCGTGCCCCGATCGTCGACCTCGACGCCTATCGCCGTCGACTCCGTTCCGCCGCCCGCCGACTCGTAGCCCGCTTCGCGCGGTGAACCGCCGGGAACTGCCGGGAACTGCCGGAAAAACATCTGTCGGTTCCATTGACGTCGGCCGATAGAAAAGGTATAATCCAAATCAACTTGGTCTATACCAATCGAGGGATCAGATGTTCGGCGAGTTCGCGATAGACAAGGGCCGGGATCTGCCGGCATACCGCCAGCTGATAGAACGAATCAGGCAGCTCATCAGGGAAAGGAAGCTCCTGGCGGGCGACAGACTGCCGCCCGAGCGCGAACTTGCCAGACATCTTGACCTCGCCCGCGGGACCGTCAAGAAGGCCTACGAGGAGCTCGCCCGCGAGCGACTGCTCACGATCACCCAGGGCCGGGGCACCTTCGTCGCCGACCAGGCCGATCCCGCGGCACCACCCCGCCAGGGCAAGGCCCAGACGCTGATTCAGCACCTTGTCGACGAACTCGAGGCCCTGCGGTACACCTGCGAGGAAATTGAGTATCTGCTCGATGCCGAGCTGGAACGCCGGACGAAGCTCCGGGCGACATTTCCGATCGCGGCCGTCGACTGCAACCCCGAAGCCCTGTCGATCTTCGAACAGCAACTCGGCCGGCTCTCCCAGCTGAAACTCAGGACGTTCCTCCTGGACGACCTGCGACGGGCCGGTGATACTGCTGCCCGACTCGAGCCGTTCGCCCTGATCATAACGACCACGACGCACGCCGAAGAGCTCGTCGATCTCGCTCCGGGCATCGCCGAACGCCTCCTTCCCGTTGCCGTCTCGCCGAGCCCCGAGACGCTCATGGGCCTGGCCGGCCTCGCCGGCGCCGGAAAGATCGCGGTGATCTGCCGCAGCAGCCGGTTTCACGACATCATCAGGATCCACCTCAGGCGCATCGGCATCGCGCCGGAACGTGTTCCGGCCATGCTCGACATCCAACCGGGCGCCCTCGCCCGTCTTACAAACACTGTCCAGGCGATCATCCTTCCCCCCGGTCATGCCTTTCCGCTTTCCAGCCAGGTTTCGAAAACACTGAACGGGTTCACCCGGCGCGGCGGCAAGCTCGTCCGATTCGAATACCAGATCGAGCGCGGCTCTCTCCTCCACATCGAGGAAAAGACCGCTGCCCTGCTCCAGCGCTCCGCCGCATAATTCCAGGAGGTCCATCATGCAGCCCATACCGGTCGTTCTCGGCGTCATCGGCTTCGACTGCCACTCCGTCGGCAACAAGATCCTCGACGCGTTCTTCACGCAGGCGGGGTTCAAAGTCACAAATCTCGGCGTCATGGTCAGCCAGGAGGAGTTCATCAGCGCGGCAATCGAGACCGACGCGAAGGCGATCCTCGTCAGCTCTCTTTACGGACATGGCGAGATCGACTGCGCCGGTCTGAGGGAAAAGTGCATCGAAAAAGGACTGGACCACATCAGATTGTATGTGGGCGGCAACCTGGTGGTTGGGAAAACCCCCTTCGATGCGGTCGAAAAGAAGTTCATCGCCATGGGCTACGACCGGGTGTTCCCCCCCGACGCGGACCTCGAACAGGCCACCAGGCTCATCCGCGAAGACATCGAACAGGCCGGCCGGAAAGGCTGACCCCGGTGAACGAGGATTCGAGCGAATTATTTTATAGTTTATACCATACATTCAATCAAAAGGATAACCGGCGGGGATATCGTCGTTCCAGCTTCTCACCTCGTGTCGCTGGGCATGACGCCTCCACGGTTTGCCGTCTTTCATGCCAGGCACTGACAACAGAATTCTGACGATCGACATCGGATCGACATATACCAAGGGCGCGCTGGTCGACCTTTCCGGCCGATCCATCCTTGCACGCGCCTCGACGCCTACGACCGTCGATCATCTCCCACGTGGCGTCGCCCGTGTTCTGCACGGTCTGCTTCCGAGCAGAGTCGCCGCAGGGCTCGACGATCTCGACGGCGTGTCGCTCGATCTCCCGGCACACCTTTCCTGCTCGGCGAAGGGCGGCCTGAAGGTGACGGCGGTCGGCCTCGTGCCCGAGCTGACCCTGAGCGTCGCCCGGCAGGCGGTCTGTTCGGCCGGCGGCAAGGTCTCGGGGGCCTACGCGTTCGAGCTCACTCCCGACGACATCGAACGAATGCGCCTCGATCGGCCCGACATCATCCTGCTCGCCGGCGGCACGGACGGCGGTAACGCCGCGTATGTCCGGAAAAACGCACGGCGTCTGGCCGAAGCCGGCCTCGAAGCGACAGTCCTTTTCGCGGGAAACCGCTCCGTCGCCCACGAGATCCCGACGATGTTTCCGGAGGGTCGGCTGATCGTGACCGAGAACCTGATGCCCGAGTTCGGCCAGTTGAACATCGAGCCGGCGCGCATATGCATTCGTGACCTGTTTCTCCACCGGTTGATCGAGGGAAAAGGCCTGCGTCGCGTCATCGACGCGTTCGGTGCCGAACCGAAACCCACGCCTCGCGCCGTTCTCGAACTGGTGGAACGACTTGCCGCCGTCTCTCCGGACTGGGCCGACACGCTTTTGATCGATATGGGCGGAGCCACGACCGATGTGTATACGAACAGCGAACCGGCCGCCGCCGACGGAAACGTCATCCTGCGCGGACTGCCGGAGCCGGCCGTCAAACGCACCGTCGAAGGCGATCTCGGCATGCGCGTCAGCGCACGTTCCGTTCTCACGTCGGGGGGCCCGGTCCTCGAGAGTCTTCGTGCCGATGCCGGCATAGACGCTCTCGAGCTTGAAACCTGGGTCGGTGAGATTTCCGAAACCCCCGGCCGGCTTCCCTCGACACCCCGGCAGGAAGCTCTGGACCGCGTTCTTGCGGCCGTTTGCGTCTCCCTCTCGATCGCCCGACATGCCGGAACCGTCGAGGAAAGCTGGACACCCGGCGGAAAAGTGTTTCTTCAGCGCGGCAAGGACCTGCGCCGCATCCGCACCATCATCGGCTCTGGAGGATATCTGGCATCGTCCGGCGACGTGACGCTGTATCTCGACGCGCTTGCCGCCTCATCAGCCCCCACGGCCGACGGGAAAATGCCGCTGCTTCCGACGGCACGGCGTATCATGCGCGACCGTGACGGGCTTCTTCCCTTGCTAGGCAACCTCGCTTCACCGTATCCTGAACTTGCCGCGACACTTGCCGGCCAATCGCTGGTACGGTTTCCGCAGACCGTTCACGACACACCATCACACAGACTTCACAAGGAGCCTGACCCGGTATGAACTCTCTCACCTGGAACGACTTTCTCTCGATTCGCGACACCGTGCTCGCCACGTGGCCGACGGGCAAAGGCCTGAGTCTCGACGAGGCGCTGGCGTATCAGAAAACCCTGCCGCCCGCCCGCAACTTCGCCCTCGCCATGAAAAAGGCGAACGAGCAGGGCCGCACCCTCCTGCAGCCGCGTGCCGGCGTCGCGCTCGTAAACGAACACATCAAGCTCCTCCAGTATCTCGAGACCGAAGGCGAGGCGGATCTGCTGCCGACCACGATCGACGCATACACCCGCCAGAACCGGTATCAGGAAGCGGCCAACGGAATCGAGAAGTCGCTTCAGGCCGGAACATCGCTGTTGAACGGTTTTCCGGCCGTCAACCACGGACTCGCCGGCTGCCGGCAGGTCGTCGAGGCGCTCAAATCCCCCGTCCAGGTACGGCACGGAACGCCCGACGCGCGGCTTCTCGCCGAGATCACCCTGGCGGCCGGCTTCACGAGCTACGAAGGCGGCGGCATTTCATATAATATCCCCTATGCAAAGAAAGTGCCGTTGCAGAAAAGCATCGACGACTGGAAATACGTCGACCGGCTCGTCGGCTGGTATGAGGAGAACGGGGTCAGCATCAACCGCGAGCCGTTCGGCCCCCTGACCGGGACGCTCGTGCCGCCGTTCATCAGCCACGTCGTCGCCATCGTCGAAGGTCTGCTGGCCCTCGCCCAGGGGGTCCGCTCCCTGACCCTGGGTTACGGCCAGGGCGGCAACTTCATCCAGGACGTCGCGGCGATGCTCTCGCTGCGGGAGCTGGCCGACGAGTATTTCAAGAAGGCCGGCTTCTCCGGCTACGATCTGACGACCGTCTTCCACCAGTGGATGGGCGGCTTCCCCGAGGACGAGTCGAAAGCGTTCTCGGTCATCTGCTGGGGCTCGACCGTCGCGGCCCTGTCGGGCGCGACGAAGGTCATCGTGAAAACCCCGCACGAGGCGCGCGGCATCCCCACGAAGGAGGCCAACGCCGCCGGGTTGAAGGCGACCCGCCAGGTCGTGAACATGCTGGCGGACCAGCGCGCCGTGATGAGCCCGCGTCTCCAGGAAGAGATCGAGATCATCAAAAAGGAAGTGCGCACGGTGATGGATGCCGTCGAGAGGCTCGGGAACGGGGATATCGAAGCCGGCATCGTCGCGGCGTTCGCGGCGGGCGTGATGGAC
>MWAR01000500.1 GCA_002068715.1 bacterium ADurb.Bin374 | reverse complement strand
GGTGCCACGGGCTTCGCCCCGGTCAATTCCCTTAAAGGAATCTACCAGCAACAAACCATTCTTCATTCGTCCGTTCATCACGGACCCGTCACAACAAACAGAACTACAGCAACGTCCTGACAATCGGGTTGTCGAGGAGCCGGGATATCTTGTTCCGGAACTCCTCGGCTTCCTTTAATCGGTCCCGGAGAAACTCGGCATCTTCGCTGTCCCCCGCCCTGCTTTCGAGGAGGCCCAGGCTGCGCTCGATCTGCACTTTCGCGGAGTCCAGCTTCTTGAGAACAGAGCCGAGAAGCCCGTTGCCGAGGATGCGTCGGAAGTCCGTCTCCGCCACGTAGTAGTCGCGGCGGTCGCCTTTCACCCAGGATCGCTTGACCGCTCCCCAGGATTCGAGCTGACGGCAGGCAATGCTGACACTGGCCTTGCTGACGCCCAGAGATTCCGCGATGGCATCAAGACTGAGCGCGCCTTTGTTGAGATAGAGAAGCGTGTAAATCTGTCCAAGCAAGCGACTTAGGCCGAAAGACTGGGCGGTTCTGCCGCCGGCCTCAATCATCTCCCGCTTGGCTGGGTGCAGCGAGTCCACAGTACCTGCCGTTTAGAAGTTTCTAAACGATCACAATAATACACATGGCCCTGTCGCGCGTCAAATGTTCTTACAATTTGGCAAGTGTTTTGTCGAATAGAAGTCTGAAAAAACGATGCGGGATACTTTGCTCTCTGTAGCTGCCAGCGAAGCGCGGTAAGCCTAATCCTGTGTCCCGAATCCCGTATCGCGCACCCATGCTTCGCTCCGAAGACGGAGCTACGCAGGGCAAGTCTCGCATCCCGCATCTCGTCCCCCGCCCCCCTCACCCCAACTCATGCAGCAGCAGACCCGACCTCGGCTTCGGCTCGAACCAGGTGCTCTTCGGCGGCATGACTTCTCCGGCGTCGGCAATGGCCATGAGGGATTCGACAGATGTGGGATACATGGAGAATGCCACGGCGGCTTCGCCCTCCGTCACCTTCCGCTCCAGCTCGCCCGTCCCGCGAATCCCGCCGACGAACTCGATGCGCGGGTTGCTTCGCGGATCATCAATGCCCAGCACGGGCTCCAGCAGGCGGGTTTGCAGCACGCTGACATCTAGCCTCTCCGCCACGGTCCCGGTCGCGAAGCCGGGCACTCCGCCGGGCGTCGCGCCTGGGAACGATCCTCGTAGGCGCATTTCGAGCAGGATCCCCGCGGCGGCGGCCGGAAGGAAGAGGAGCGGAGGAAACCCGTCGAGCAGAGCGAACCGCGCGCTCAGATGATTCGCCAGGAACAGGCCGATCGCAATAATGAATATTACTCGGTATATTCTGATTTTTGGAGAACTCATTGCGCGGTTCGTTATGCCCTTCTCGATGATTTGCCGGGCATCGGCAGCCAGCGCGCCGTCAGATCACCTGCTGGGCCTTGAGGGACTCGATCTCGACCGGGCCGAGGCCGAGCATGTCTCCGAGCACCGAGGCGGTGTGTTCGCCCAGCAGGGGGGCTGGGCCGCGCACTTCCGAGAGGGTGTCCGAGAACTTGATCGGCACGCCGGGAATCTTCATCAGGCCAGCGACGGGGTGCGCGACCTCGACGAGCATCTTCCGGGCGAGCAGATGCGGGTCTTCCATGACCCTGCTGATCGGATTGATGGGGCCGCAGGGAACGCCGCCCGGCTGGAGGACCGCCATCCAGGCATCGGTGGTCTTCTTTTTCATCGCGACGTTGATCAGTTTCTGCAGATCGGCCCAGTGTTTGACGCGGTCGCCGTTCGTTTTGAACCTGGCATCCTCGATCAATTCGTCGAGGCCGGCGAGGCGGCAGAACTTCTTCCACAGCTCGTCGTTGCCGCAGGCGATGTTGATGGCGCCGTCGGAGGTCGTGACGGTCGCGAAGGGGCAGATCGACGGATGCGCGTTTCCGATCGGCACGGGATCCTTTCCGGTGGCGGCGAAGCGGGCGATTGCGTTTTCAAGAATCGCGACCATGCAGTCGAGCATGCCGACGTCGACCATCTGGCCGCGGCCTGTCCGCTCGCGAGCGTGAAGAGCACCGAGAATGCCGACGGCGGTGAACATGCCGGCGAAGATGTCGGCGACCGAGCTGCCGACCTTCGACGGCGTCTCGGGATTTGGGCCGGTGATGCTCATCAGGCCGCCCATTCCCTGGATGATCAAGTCGTAGGCCGGCCGGTCGCTGTAGGGGCCGCTCTGGCCGAATCCTGAAGAAGCGGCGTAGACGAGGCGCGGGTTGTGCTTCGCGAGCGTGTCGTAGGACAGGCCAAGCTTGGCCATGACGCCGGGTTTGAAGTTCTCGATGAGAATGTCGGCTTTGCGGACGAGGTCGATGAGGATCTCGCGGCCGCGCTCGGACTTTAGGTTGAGCGTGACGCTCTTCTTGCCGCGGTTGATGCTCATGAAGTAGGCGCTCTCGCCGTTCACGAACGGGGTGAACGCGCGGGCGTCGTCGCCGCCCTCGGGCCGTTCGATCTTGATCACGGTCGCGCCCATATCGGCAAGCATCATCGAGCAGTAGGGCCCGGCCAGGACTCGCGTCAGGTCGATCACGACGATGCCGTCGAGAGGGCCCTTCACCGCTTTCTTCGGATTGTGTGTCGGCGCAGCTTTCGGTGTGACGTTTTCATTCGCTTTCTTGTTCATCGTTCTGTTTCCGTTTCGAGTTGATGTGTCTTATAAATTCGCGACGGCGCTCCGGAGAGCGCCGTCACTGTATACTGACCTATATTCTATCTGGACGCCCGGCGAGGCCCTATCACCGCCAACGCTGATATGGAACGCGGCGGGCCGGCTCGAAAGAGGAGCGGCCGGTCTTCATGATACCGGTGTAGGAAACGACGTTGCGGTCTTCGATATGATCGAAGATCTGTGGGGACGAGGAGTTCGGCACGACGGTGCGGATCGGGTCGGGATCGAGTTCGGCCCAGACGAACTCGTCGCTGGCGCGGGCCTGCGCCATCTTGACGCCGCTGGGATGAATGATCATCGAGGAGCCAAAGAAATAGGAGCCGCTGGCGTCGACGCCGACGCTGTTCGTCGCGATCCAGTATACGTGGTTGTCGTAGGCGCGGGCGCGGTTCGTGAGTTCCCAGTGGTCGAAGGTGCGCATGAACGCGGACGGGCGGCAGATGATTTCGGCGCCCTGCAGGGTGGTCACGCGGGCCAGTTCCGGGAAGTCACCGTCGTAGCAGATCACGATGCCGATGTTGCCGATGGGGGTCTCGACGCAGAACGGCTTGCTGCCGGGGGTTGTCCAGCCGCCGCCTTCGAGGCGCTCGGTCGGGAACGGGTGGGTCTTGCGATACACCCCGAGAATCCCCTCGGGGCCGATCAGCGCAGCGCTGTTGTAGACCTGGCCATCGCGCTTCCCGCGCTCATAGGTCGGGAACACGATGTAGGTGTTGAACTCTTTCGCCCAGGCTACGACCTTGTCGGTGAGCCTGCCGGGAATGGTGTCGATAACGTTCCAGAGATCCCTGGCCCCGCCGAGCGGCGTGAAGCCGGTGGTGACGCTTTCCTGGAAGACGACGAGGTCAGCCTTGGAGGCTTTGTGACATTCGGTGAGCAGAGCGTAGGCGCGATCCATGTTTTCTTCGACCGCCATGGGTTTGGCCGCGAACTGAATGGCCGCCGTGACAATGCGCTTCATCAATACAACTCCTGTTAATGCAAATAGAGCTGATTCGTTATCTCAGCGACACTCGCAGAGGCCGGGTGTCATTGAAAAGTGCCACAATTGTACACCATTTTCTGAAAACCCGGAAGCATCTTCGATTCGAGCCGCAGATGCGCTTTTGCGGGCCACGGCCAGGGGTGTTTCGCTTCTGCAGGCCGAGTTCACCCGAAGGTGCCGCCGTTCCATCCCCAGGAAGACGCCGGGATATCCGTGAAATTGAGGAAAATCCGGTTTCCGGAAACGCCGAGATGCTTCGTGACGATTCCCGAAACCGTTTCGCTGATCGTTTTGTTCTTCTGCGTCGAAAAGCCGCCGATGCTGCGCAGATCGACGAACGCCGCCGGGGCATCGGTTCCGGACATACACATATCGGCTTTCTCGACCGAGATCATGACGTAGGTTTCGGGCTTTCCGAGCAGTCGGGAAACGGCCTGCGACAGCTCTTCGGCGAGCGCGGCGGCCTTCGCGGGCATTTCGGGAGCGGAGCTGGTCAAACGAAGAAACGGCATATTTTCCTCCTCTGAACGGTTTATGATGATCAAGTATCGCATATCCCGGAACCGTTTGGCAGGTTGCCCTCCGGAGGACGAATGGAGTAGATTGTCGTCGAATGACATCGCCCGACGAACGTCACGGCAGGAGGACGGCATGCTTCCTTTTGAAACTCAGATGGACAAACTGATTCACGGCGGGACTCCCCTCACCCGCAGCCCGGAATGGCGCGCGCTCAAAGACCATCACCAGAATGTGCGCCACATGCACATGCGCGATCTGTTCTCACAGGATCCGGACAGGTTCACGAAATACAGCGTCGAGTTCGAGGATATTCTCGTCGACTACTCGAAGAATCGCATCACCGACTCGACGATGCCGCTTCTGATCGCCCTAGCGAAAGTATCTGGGGTGAAAGAGGCGGCCAAATCGATGTACCGTGGTGATCGCATCAACTGGACCGAGGGCCGCGCGGTTCTTCACATCGCGCTTCGCAACCGGTCGAACACGCCCATCTTCGTCGACGGCGAAGATGTGATGCCGGCCGTCAACGCCGTTCTCGAACGGATGCGCCTGTTCACCGAGCAGCTGAGGTCCGGCGAATGGCGGGGCTACACGGGAAAGCCCATCAAAACAGTCGTCAACATCGGCATCGGCGGCTCCGATCTCGGTCCCGTCATG
>MWAR01000499.1 GCA_002068715.1 bacterium ADurb.Bin374 | reverse complement strand
ATACCGGTTCACGCCGACTTGTGCGGCCGGGGCGGGAAGGCTCTCCGGGAACCGTGATGCCTTGTCTTGATTCCGGAAGAACTGGAGGCGTCCGATCTTCCCAGATGCCTTGGCGGGAGCCGGCACCGGTGGGATCGAAAGGTGTTTCGCAAGCGGCTGGACTCCCGTCGCTTCGCACCAGCCGGGGTAATACTCGATGCGGTTGGCGCAGCCGCTGACCGAGAGCAGCACCGCGCGTTTGTCGTCCGTCAGCGCGATCGTGAAACGGAGCAGCGTTCCCTTGCGGTTCAGCAGGGGGGCGAACGCCGTGAGAATGTTTTCCACACCGGCTTTATAAATCTGTGGGAGCCTGAGAGGAAACATGCGCCAGGACCAGCGGGCCGACAGCGTTCGGTCGAGGCCGACCTGGCTCATCAGCGTCAGACCGCTCCCGGCGACGCTCACCTCGACCAGAGCCCTGGGCTCGATCCACTCTTCGACGAGAACCGGCCCGGCCTCGAACGCCTGGATTTTTTCGTAGAACCCCGTCAGTTCCCTGAATCCCTCCATGCGGAAGATGCCGGCCCCGTTCGAGGCGTTGCGACAGCTTTTCAGGGCAAGCGGGAACTTCTGTCGCCGGACGATCCAGGCGCTGAGTTGATCGAACGTGGCGGCCGTGGTGCCTTCGGGGGACGCCAGATTCTTCGAACGCGCGAAGGCGCGAAGGCTCGACCGATCCGTCAGGCACGCGAGCAGATCGCCGCCCAGGGAAAGCCAGGGTGAGCCTGCATCGCCCAGTTCCCGGTCGTCGAGAAGAAGCGTTTCCTCGCCGTCGTTTCCAAGGGCTGCCTGCATGACCGGCAGAAAGGGATCGTCGCCCATGAAGTGTACCATCATCCCCTCTATCGGGCGAAGGTGCGGATGTACAAAGAGGGTGTTTGACCGCTCCTCGTCCGGGACGGTCGCAAACCGTGCGAAACCGCTTTCGGCGGCGGAAGGAGCGACTGTTTCCGTAACTTGTCGGACCTTGACGGAAAGAGAGGTTCTGCGTACCCTGGGGAGGTCTGAAATACATCCGAAGGGAGCTATCCGCATGACCTTGATCCGACCCGATATCCACTGGGTGGGTGCCATAGAGTGGGCCCTCGAACATTTTCACGGCCACGAGCTGTCGGTCCGCAAGGGCTCGAGCTACAACGCCTATCTGATCAGGGACGAAAAAATCGTTCTGATCGACTCGGTGAAGTATACGCATGCCGATACCTTCGTCGCTGAAGTCGAAAAGATCGTTCCGATACATAAAATAGACTATATCATTGTGAACCATGCCGAGCCCGATCACGGAAGCGCACTTCCGATGCTGCTCGCGAAGAATCCGAATGCGACCGTCATCTGCAGCAAGGGCGGCGAGACTTCGATCAAACGATTTTATCCGGGCAACTGGAATCTGAAGACCGTCAAGACAGGCGAGACCCTGAACATCGGGAAGCGCACCCTGAAGTTCTTCGAGGCCCAGATGCTCCACTGGCCCGACTCGATGTTCACCTACTGCCCCGAGGAGAAGATCCTGTTCCCGAACGATGCGTTCGGCCAGCACTATGCCCACTCCTCACGATTCACCGACGAGGCCGACCAGTGCTCGCTCTGGCAGGAAGCGGAAAAGTATTTCGCCAACATCCTCACCCCATACTCCGGCCAGATCACCCGCAAGGTGAACGAGTTTCTAGCTCTCGGCTGGCCGATCGAGATGATCTGTCCCAGTCATGGCCTGATCTGGAGGAAGGACCCGGTCCAGATCGTGAAGAAATACATGGAATGGGCCTCCGGCAGCTGCGAACAATCGGCGGTTGTATTGTATGATTCGATATGGAAAAACACCGAGAAGATGGCCCAGGCGATCTGCGAAGGACTTGCGCAGGAAGGCGTGAGCTATCGGCTCCACTCGGCCGGCGTGTCCGACTTCAATGACGTCATGACCGACATTCTGCGGGCAAAGGCCCTCATCGTCGGCTCACCGACCCTGAACAACGGGCTGATGCCGACTATCATGCCGCACCTCGAGATGATCCGGGGGCTCCGGTTCCAGAAAAAACTGTGCGCCGCGTTCGGCACCTACGGCTGGAGCGGCGAACGGGCGTTGGTGAGCACGCTGTCGAGCTTGTCCGCGGCCTGGCGCTGCATCTGCTCCGAGACGTGCGAGTAGATGTTGTAGGTCGTTCTGATATCGGCGTGGCCAAGCATCTCGGAGACGATCTTCATATCCTGCCCGGCGCCGAGAAGCAGCGTCGCGTAGCTGTGCCGGAGATCGTGGAAGCGCACCTTCGGCAGCCCCGCCCTCCTGAGTTCCTTGATGAACCGGTGCGTCACGTAAGCCGGCGGCACGGGCCTGCCGTCCTCCCAGGCGCAGACGAAGCGCTCCTCAATGCCGCTCTGGCCAAGCTGCAGCATCAGTTCCGCGTGAGCGGCTTTGTGCTTGCGCAGCGCGGCGATTGCGACCGCCGGAAGCGCCACCTGACGCCGGCTGCGGGCGGTCTTCGGCTCCTTGAGGACGAGCCCGCCCGCGGTTTCCATGAACGTGCGGTTCACCCAGAGCAGGCCGCGCTCGAGGTCCACGTCCTTCCACAGCAGGGCGCAGATTTCGCCCCTTCGCATTCCGGTTGTGATCGCGAGCAGCACGGGCATATAGATCGGCGAACTGCCGAGCGATTCCAGCAGCGCCGCCACCTGCTCACCGTTCAGCACGCGCTGTTCTTTCGAATCGGCCCGGGGCGCTTCAGCCTGGTCGCACGGGTTTCTGGCGAGCATGCCGAGCCGCACGGCACGCTGAAAGGCGGAGTGCAGGACCCGGTGTATCAGCAGAACCGACCGCGGCGACAGCCCGCCCTTGCCGCTCAGCCGGCCGGAGGTCAGCAGCTCCCGATAGAATGCCTCCAGGTGGGCCGGCTTCAGACTCGTCAGCTTGTGCTTCCCGATGCCGGGTGCGATATGAGTCCTGACCAGCTGTGACCAGCGCTCGAACGTCCGCGTCGCAATCCTCATCCCGGCGCTGTCGTTCAGCCACTGATTCATGTATTCGGCCACCGTCAGATGGACGGGCGCGACATAGGCGCCGGTCTCGTACTCGTGGATGAGCCGGGCCAGTTCGCGCTCGGCGTCCTTCTTGGTGCCCCTCACGGTGTGCCACTTCTGGAACTGCTTGCCCGTGTCGGCGCGCGCGCCCGATAGAATAACGCTCCAGGCGCCGGCGTAGCGCCTGCGGATGTGACCTTTCATCTTGAACCTCCCCGGGACTGCCTGCGAGCGCTCTTTCGCCCGGCCTTCTCAATCCAGCTCCTGACTGTTTCGGTGTCCGACTCGAAACGCTCAGCCAGCGCCTCTACTGTCTCGCCCTGCGCATGCAGCCGCACGGCCTCTTTCTGGCGTTCGCGGTAGGCCTTCATCCGGCAGGAGGCGCCGCAGAACTGCTTGTTGGCCTGAAGTGTCGCCGGGCTCGCCTCGAACCACTTCTCGCACTGCAGGCACTGGCGGAAGTCCTTGTTCTCCAGGATAGCCGCCGCCATCTGGAGGCACATGGCGCTCAGCAGGTCAACAGGCGACAGAACCAGGCGTGAAGGCCGTCCATTGACTGGAAACACGACCGCTGAGAACAAGAGCGATTCCTGTACGAGGTTCGCCAGGAGCCTCTGGAGCAGTAACCGTGCCCCGCCCACCAGGTCCCCGGCCTCCACGCCGTGCGCATCCATATCCTGGCGCGACAGCTCGGGAAACAAGCGGCCATTCTCACCAAGGCTGTCGTACGTCTTTCTCAGCCAGAGGCCACACTCCGACCACATAACAATACCTGCGAGAGCCTCAACGTCCAGCGCGCGCGTTGCATCCCACAGCGCGACGATGGTCTTGAAATCGGACACTGCTGACAGCCAGCCGCGAACGGATTCTGCCATTGAGGCTCCCGTGCGTCCGTGTTCGGGCCGATAGGCGAGTATTGAGAGTTCCGACGCCTCATCACCCAGATAGCCGTAGCGGCTTGCGAAGGAGAGGCACCCCTCGGGGGTTTCGGGCA
>MWAR01000498.1 GCA_002068715.1 bacterium ADurb.Bin374 | reverse complement strand
TTCCGAGGCCGCCCGCGCCTCAGTCGGCGATGAAGGGCAGCAGGGCGATGTTGCGGGCGCGCTTGATGGCGCCGGTCAGCATGCGCTGATGCTCGCTGCAGGTGCCGGTGGTGCGGCGGCTGACGATCTTGCCGCGATCGTTGATGAAGCGGCGAAGCTTGTTGGTGTCTTTATAATCGATGAACGTCGATTTGTCCTTGCAGAACTGGCACACCTTCCGGTGGCGGGGGCGACGCATTTCGCGGGGGGAATCATTTTCGGCCATGATATATATATCCTCCAGAATATTTCAGACAGACCGGGCCATGCCCGGCACGGAATTCGAATCGGATCAGAAGGGCACTTCGTCGCCGCCGGGAGCAGGATAATCGGCATCGCCGCCACCGTAGTCGGGAGCGACGTCGCCGCCCTCATCGGGGCCGCGGCCGGCACCGCCGGGACCGCCGGCGCCGCCAAGGAACTGGACGCTGTCGGCGATGATCTCGGTCACGGTGCGCTTCTGCTTGTCCTGGGTCTCGTAGGTGCGGTTCTGCAGGCGCCCCTCGACAAAGACCGGCCGGCCCTTGGAGAGGAACTTGCTGCAGTTCTCGCCCGACTTGCCCCAGACGACGATGTTGAAGTAGTTGACTTCCTTCTTCATTTCGCCGTCGCCGCCCTTGAACTGGCGGTTCACGGCGATCGCGAACTTTGCGACGGCCGTTCCCTGAGGGGTGTATTTCAGCTCGGGGTCACGAGTGAGATTCCCCATCAGGAACACTTTGTTGAGATTTGCGGCCATGCGCGTCGTTCCCGATTACTGGGGGCGAGCAGTGGTCATGAAGCGCAGAATGTTCTGATTGATCAGATAGAAGCGCTCCAGTTCACGGAGAACGTCGCCGGTTCCCTTGAAGTCGATGAGGACGTAGTAGCCCTCATTGTGCTTCTCGACGGGATACGCGAGCATGCGTTTGCCCCAGCGGTTGACCTTCTCGACCTGGCCGCCGTAGCGGTTGATGGCGCCCTCGATCTTCGCAACGACGGCGTCGACGGCATCCTCGGCAATGGTGGGTTCGGTGAAAAACAGGGTTTCGTAAGGTTTCACAGGGTCGTAATGACCTCCCTTCGGATGAATGAACATTCAGCCCCCGGCCCGACCCGGACGCGGGAGCAGGGAATGGTACCCCGCAGGATAGCACGAATCTAACGCCGTTTCAAGTCCCTCTCGAGAAGACACAAAGACATCAACCCTTACCCCATTGTTCTATCAGGTCGTCGTTCTTCTTGCCTTGGCGCCTGGTATGTTGAAATTCGAACGATTCACCGCGGAGACGCTGAGACGCCGAGGAAATTATCTTAATACATTTTTTCAATCTCTGCGCCTCTGTGCCTCGGCGGTGAAAAGGTCTTTGTATCTTTGTGGGAGAACAATCTCTGGGGCTCACTCGATCGGGCTCAGGGACTCGGCGGGAGTGCCGTCGCTCCAGACTCCGGTCGCGCGGGAACCGGGGGTTCGCAACAGCGCCTCGTCACGGCTTCCGCCATGGAACGCCGCATCGATCAGCCGGTCGAGACATCGCCACGTCACCCACCAGTCGAGCGCGTCGGGAGGCCGGACGGCATCCCGTTCGAGGCCAGGCGCGCCGAGCAGTCTCGTGAACACTTTTCCGGCAAGCTGTTTCAGCCTGGGGAAGCGCGGCGGCGTGGGAGGCCGTCCCGTCGCTCCGTCTATATCATACGATATATCAGCAGCCTGCGGGAAAAAGTGGTCCGCGACCATCGGAGGCTCCCCGTGCCGGTCGGATCGCACCAGCGCGATCACGTTGTCGGCCGAAGCCACGCCGGTCGCCCGGTCGTGGAACACCCTGCCCCGCTCGAGCGTCACGCGCCGGTCCTCGTCACCGATCAGCGTCAGCAGCATCGTGCCGGAAGGAATCAGCGTGAGATCCTCAATGAGGCTCTTCGGCCGCAGATGAAGCCGTTTCGCCGACTCGCTTCCCTGCGCATCGGCCCCCTCGACGCTCAGGACGGCGAGCGGTTTTGGCAACCCTTCGCGGGTCGCTACCGCGGCCAGGTTCATTGCCATACAGCCGCCCAGCGAGTGGCCTGCCAGCACCATGCCGTCGGGGCGAGGCCTGACGCGGCCCGGCTTTTCGAGCTCGGCTAGCGCCCGCTTCAGGGCCGCGACGGCATGCGACACCGGTTCGCGCACCTGCATCCGACCCGTCTGGTAGACGAGCCAGACGACGATGTTTCCGCGCCGGACGAGATGCTCGATCCAGGCGCCCTGCCCTCTCGGGTTGATGCCCAACCACCCGTGCAGGAGAACGACGAGCGGCGCCGACGCCGGAACCGGGTCGGCCGGAGTGACGAGAAGAAACGCCTCTTCCCCGGCACCCTGCCAGAGCCGCTCCGCCCGCGCGTGGGGATAGGCCGGCGCGCCCGGCCCCGATGCCGGAGGCCCCGGAGGAGCGGGCTTCTGTGCGAGTGGTCCGCCGGTTTCGGCCGGACAGGCGGCCGACAGCAGACAGAACACAGCAACGAACACCGTCGCAAACCGGCACCACGGATACCGCCATGCCCGATTCGAACTCCTGCGGCCTGCCTCCGAAAAAGTCGTATGATCGCAGATGGACGCGTTGTTCGATCTCTTCATACCTTCACGTTCCGAATCAGCGCCGGTCGGCGAAGGGGTCATGAACCGCGGTGACGCGACGGACATAGCCGTATTTGCCGCCGCCGTATTTCAGGACACTGCCGCCCCGCATGTTCCGGTCGATCTCGTCGA
Source organism: bacterium ADurb.Bin374 (assembly GCA_002068715.1). The sequence goes on along the minus strand of MWAR01000498.1, from coordinate 3,639 downwards.
TCGTCTGAGGCCGCCCCTGACGGAGGCAGTCGGCGAACATCGGGGTTCCCTTCTCGTTCATGCCGATGTAGGCAAACCAGTGGTGGGCATCGTTCGTGGGATTGTAGGCCGGATCGACGTCGTAATGCACCTTGACATGGATGAGCATGCCGGGCTTGAGCGTTCCCGCCTTCGCGGCGTCGTCGAGGCTGTCGATCTGCGCGCCGCGCAACGTCGTGTCGGCCGGATAGGCGAGGTGCGGGTAGATGGCGTCTGCTTTCGCCGGCTTCGCACCAGCCCCGGCGGCAATGGTGCCGGCATACTGGAGGCACTTGTTGGGCGTGGTGAACCACTTGCTTTTCTTCGCGGCCTCGATCCCGTCGAGCAGGCACTTCGGGATGCCGGGGCCGTTGATGCCGTCGGCGGAGGGCTTCGTCGTCACTTTTCCGGAATTTTCGGTGGATGCCTGCTTCTCGGCAGTTCCGGCGTAGGGTGATCCACGTTTCCCGTCGTAGGCAGGTACGCCAGGGATATCCACGAGCGAAACGTGAACGAAGGCATAGCCGTTTCCGTGCCTGATGCGGTACCAGTCGCCCTCGCGGGCGACGACCGTGATCCGCGTGCCCGGTGCGAAGCCGTCGATGATCTTCCCCCAGGGGCCGGTGCGCACATTCAGCCGCCATCGGCAGTTCACATTCCCTTCACAGGGATACGTCGCCGCGATGCCGGCGGCGGTGTCATCGTCCCCCTGGCCGATGGCGAGCGAAACAGTGCTCCCACTGGCCGCGGTATCGTGCCGATCGGAAACGGTCACCGGAGCGTTCGGCGTGAAGGGAAGCCTGGGCAACGGCTCGGCAAGGAGCGCTGTTCCGGCAACCAGCGGTGCGGCAAGGAGCATTCCCACCCAGTTCGGATACTTCATCGTTCGGCACCTCAGATGAAATTCGGATTCTTGGTTTCTCAGTCACTATACCGCCGTTTCAGGAAAAAGTTCCCCTTTTCCCTCAGATGCGCTTCGGGCACAGGGCGGCAAGCTCGCAGCCAGCACAGTCGGGTGCGCGGGCAGAGCAGCGGGCGCGGCCGTGCAGGATGATCGCATGGGAAAAAGCGATCCAGCGGTTTTCCGGAATCAGCTTCATCAGATCGGCTTCGATCTTTTCGGCGTCCGTCTCGCTCGTGAGGCCGAGCCGCCAGGAGAGGCGCGTCACGTGCGTATCGACCACGACGCCCGAGGCGATGCCGAACGCCGTGCCGAGCACCACGTTCGCCGTCTTGCGACCCACCCCTGGCAGGACGACCAGCTCTTCGAGCGTTTTGGGAACGGCGCCGCCATGTTTCTCGAAGATTGCCTTCGCGCATGATATAATATTTTTCGCTTTATTTCGGAAAAAGCCCGTCGAGCGGATGTCGTTTTCGAACTCCGCCTGGTCGGCACGAGCAAAATCGGAGGCCGTGCGATATTTTTTGAACAGCGTCGCCGTGACCATGTTTACCCGCTCGTCGGTGCACTGGGCCGACAGAATCGTCGATACGAGCAATTGGAGCGGATTCTCGTGTTTCAGGGCGCAGTGCGGATCCGGATAGATCGAGAACAGCGCCTCGAGAAGGGCCGGCACGCGGGCCGGCGCGTCTTTCGTCGGATCGGTATCGATCTTCGTGGCGACGGCCGGCACGGGCTTCTGTTCCCGAGCGGGTGTTTTGTTTCCTGAGGCCGCCGTTTTCGGGCCGACCATGCGTTTCGCAGGCATCTGGTTCATCCTTTCCGCCCGGTTCTCCGTGCCCGGAACCAGGCTTTCACGTCGTCGGAGGTCATGCTGTTCAGAAGCTGTGCGGCTTCGAGGCCGCCCTTGCGGGCGATTCCGAGGCCGAATCGTGTATATGCAAGGCTTTCCCGGTCGTGGGCATCAGGCCCGATAACAAACATCAGCCCCCGATCGCGCCAGGCGCGGATTTTCCGCCAGTCCAGGTCCAGCCGCTGCGGCTGGCCGTTGATCTCGACAGCGACCCCGTTCGCGAGGCACGCCTCGAGGACGCGGTCCAGGTCGATCCCGTATCCTTCCCGGCCAAGCAGGAGCCTGCCCTCCGGGTGGCCCAGCACGCGGGTGAAGGGATTTTCCACGGCTTTGATCACGCGGCGGGTCATCTCGTCCCGCGGCATCGTGAACCCCGAGTGGACCGAGGCGATGACGAAATCGAATCCCTCGAGAAGCTCCTCCGCGTAGTCGAGCGAGCCGTCGGTCCGGATGTCGCTTTCGATGCCCTTCAGCAGCACCAGGCCGCCGCCGGCATGCATGCGGTTCCAGGCGTCGATCTCGTGCCACTGTTTTCTGATCGCCGCCGGGTCGAGACCGCCCGCATAATGGGCCGACACCGAGTGGTCGCTTATGCCGAGCCAGCTCCAGCCGAGCGCCCGCGCGCCGGCGGCCATGCCGTCGAGCTCTTCCAGACCGTCGGAAGCGGTGGTGTGGGCGTGAATCGCGCCCTTCAGATCTTCCGGTCCGACGAGCGCCGGCAGCTTGCCGGTTCCCGCCCACTCCACCTCGCCCAACCCCTCGCGCAGCTCGGGTGCGACCCACGCGAGGCCGAGCGCCTCGTAGACCTCCTGTTCGGTAGCCATGGGAGGCGCCGTCTCACCCTCGTACAGGCCGTATTCGTTCAGCTTCAGCCCCTTCGAGAGGGCGAGGGAGCGCATGTGCGTGTTGTGCTCCTTCGAGCCGGTGAAGTAGCAGAGCGCCGGGCCCAGCGACTCGGGCGGAACTACCCGCAGGTCGATCTGCAGACCGTTTTCCAGCAGAATCGACGACTTAGTCTCCCCCGACGCGATCGTCTTCGAGGCGCCGGGAAATCGCAGAAACGCCGCCATGACAGCCGGCCCGCCGTCCGTCGCGGCGAGGATGTCCAGGTCGCCGACCGTCTCCCGGCGGCGCCGAAAGCTTCCCGCGGCATGATATTCGGCCTCCGGAGCTTCCCGGTGAAGCCATTCAAGCAATCGGTCCACGACTGATTCCGCGTCGGAAAAGAGAAATCGGCCGCTGAACTTCCTGACAAGTTCTATACCGTCAATAATATTTTTAACGCTTTTTTCTCCGAACCCCTCGAGCGCGACGATCCGCCCGTCGGAGCAGGCGGCTTCGAGTTTGGCCAGATCATCGATGCCGAGCTTTTCCCGGAGACGCGCGACTTTTTTCGGCCCGAGGCCGGGAACGCGCATCATTTCGAACAGCCCCGGGGGGAACGAGGTCTTCAGCGCGTCCATCTCGGCAAGCCGGCCGCCGGCGATGAACTCCTCGACGTGCCTGCACATCGATTCGCCGAAGCCTTTGGGCGGGGAATCAAGAAGCTGTTTCAGGGGAACGGCCAGGGTCTGGAGCGTCCGCGCAGCATTCCGATACGCGCGAACCTTGAAAGGATTCGCCCCAGCAAGTTCCAGCAGGTCCGCCATTTCCTCGAACAATGCCATCAGCCGCTCACGCGATTCCATCGCTCGTCTCCTCCCCTCCCATCGGATTCGGGTGTACGGTATCGTCAAACATGAAACCCGGTCAACCGGGTTGCAATTTCGAAACAAATGAGGCAGATTGGACGGGAAGCACGGTCGGGCCGCCAAGAGAAACACAAGACCCGGCCGAATCGTGAAAGGAGCTTGTACCAATGAAAAAA
>MWAR01000497.1 GCA_002068715.1 bacterium ADurb.Bin374 | reverse complement strand
GTCCGTCGGCCGAGGTGTAGCGCTGGAACCGGCGACCGTCCAGGCTCCTGAACAGTCCGTCGAAACTGCCGATCCAGAGCGACGTGCCGTCGTGCGCTAGCGCCGTCGCCGGCTTCGCCGGGAAACTCCCTTCTTCCGGCGTCATCAGAACTCCCTGCCCCGCCGTGATACGGGCCAGACCGCCTTCCGTCGCTGCCCATACGAGGCCGTCCGGAGCGACGAGAATCGCGTTCACCGGCGGAAGCGGCGTCGCGACCTGCCACCAGGCCGGGATGGTCCGGCCGGCGGCGCCCGTTCCGGAAAGCTCCGGCGGCGTCACGACCGGAGGCTTCTCGTCGACCGTCACGACGGGAAGACGCTCCTCGGCGCGGGGAATGGGCGCATCGGCCGGAAGGGGCGGCGGCGTGACCGCTGTCGGCGGCGCGATCACGGCCTGCTGCGCCGGAAGAACCGAAGGAATGCGTTGCGCCAGGTCTGCCCGGGGCGGAGAAAATCGTAGACTATATATCAGTGTTAATACAAGAATGATTCCCGCCCATAGTGCTAGATTCGAGCCGTTCGGATCGCGGGCCAGCGGATGTCGTGAACTCATGATGCGCCTCCCGTCCTCACTGGCCCGTCACCGGCACGAAGCGGCCGCCCTGGATGCGGGCGAGCTCGACGGGCCGGGTCTCGTTGCCGCTCGCGTCGAACCCGCCTTTACCGGTCACGCCGTCGTACGAGGCGATCGCGGCGAGGGCGTCCCGGAGGGGGATCCCGCGCTCGGCCGAAGAGCGAAGGGCGGATGCCGCCAGGTGAATGGCATCGAACCCGTGCGCGGCGAACGAGTCGGGATCGCTTCCGAACGTTCCGCGGAATCGTTCCATGAAAGCCTTGGCCGTCTGACCGCCTTTCGCGGGATTGAACGGCATCGTGACGACGGCCCCTTCGGCGGCCGGGCCCGCGAGATCGAGAAACGCGGCCGGGGCCATGCCGTCGCCGCCCAGAACAGGCATGCGCATGCCGAGCTCGCGTGCCTGGCGCACGATCAGCCCCGATTCCTGCGCGAGGCCCCAGATCAGCAGACCGTCGGGATTCAGGGGCCTGATGCTCTCGAGATGTTTCGTGAAGTTGACGGTGCCGCCGTCGAACGCGACGTTTTCGACGATCGACTGGCCGAGTTCGGCCGCCCGGGCCGCATACACGCGCGCCCCCATCGAGCCGTACTTGTTCGAGTCGTGGAGAATCGCGACGCGGCGGAGCTGCAGGGTGCGAACGGCGAACGACGCCAGCTCCGACGCCTGGACCGTATCGTCCGTCAGGCACCTGAACGAGTATCGGAACCCCACCCGGGTGATGAAGGGGTTCGTGCTCACCGAGGTGAGCATCGGGATGCGCGCCTTCTCGCAGACGCGCTGGACGTTCATCGTCGCGTCGGAACTCACCGTTCCGATCACCAGTTTCACGTTTTCGCGGTAGATCAGGTTCCTGGCCGCTTCCGCCGCCGTGATCTTGTCGTTCGCGTCATCGGCGAAGACGAGTTCGAGGCGCTGACCGGCGATGCCCCCGCCCGCATTGACGGCGTCGGCCGCGAGCCGAATGCCGTTCCGCATCGAGATGCCATAGATCGAGGTCGGACCGGTGAAAGGCGCGATCACGCCGATCCTGATGGTGTTAACGCCGATTCCGAAGCCCGCCCAGATGATGGCGGCGAGCACCAGAAGGGCGACGAACTGCGGCAGGCCGAACGAACGGGTCATCGCTGGTTCCTCCCAGATATATTCTTTCGTATGATTCGTCGCGTCAGCCGCCGGCCGCCGTCTTGATGTAAGGAAGCATCAGAAGCAGGATTCCGGTGTAGAAAGCCATCGCGAAGAAGAAGAAGAGTGTGAAGAAGAAAAACGGCGTCTCGCGGATGATCTTCCGGAACAGCTCCCCTTCGACCTCCTCTTTTTCCCGAAACTTCCTGGAGAATCGGTCGAAAACGAACAGCGTGAGCGAGCCGATGCCGATGAAGCCGAACGCGAACCCGAAGCCGGCCGAGAAAATCCAGGTGTGTTGGTGGTGCGGCGCCGTCGAGAACAGCAGCCACGCGGCCAGCAGGCTCACGGCGAGAAGCGTGCAGAAAATCGTCGCAGCCCAGAACAGCCATGCCCAGAGAAAGTCCTTCATCTGTCGGCCTCAGGACCTGACCTTTTTCCACGTCCCGCGGAAGCGGTCGGCCGGGTATTTCTGGCGGTTCTTCGCCATCTTCCGGTGCAGGGCGTCCGCGAGGTCGATCTTAAGGACGTTCGCAAGGCTCAGCAGATACGCGAGCACGTCGGCCATCTCGTCGGCCACTTCCCCGCGCTTGGCCCGGGAAAGCTGGGCCGGGGTCGGGTGCTCCCACTGGAAGTGCTCCAGGAGCTCGGCCGCCTCGATCGCGACGGACGCGGCGACGTTCTTCGGGGTGTGATACGGGGCCCACTCCCGCTCGCTGATGAACCCGCGAACGAGGTCTTTCAGCGCTTCGAGGGTCGTGATACGATCGGAAAATACCGCGTCTTCCGCACTGGAAGCGCTTCGGGGCGATGTGGACCGTGAGGTCACGGCTTTTTTTGCCGTCTGCCTGCTCGGCCTGGCGGCGGAAGCCGGGGCGGATTTCTTTTTCGGAGCTGCGTGTGAGGTGGTGTTTTTCGGCATGGTTGTAAGGAGACGCTGCGGTCAGGGCCGCGGCATACGCTCGACCGATGCGGATTCCGCGAGCATCGCCGCGTTGAGCCGGAGGATCTGGTGCGCCAGGTCGAGGTTCACGCGATCGAGCGTGTCGGTGACCTGGTGATACGTCGGATTGTCATCATACTCGGATTCGATCGTCAGCACCGTCGGAACCTGCTTCTTCAGGAAGGGGACGTGGTCGGAACCCCAAGGATTCGTGCTGATCTGCGTCGACAGCGTGGTGTAGGCGGCCGCGAGTTCGGCCATCCGCTCGGCCATCTGCCGGTTGAACGCGGCCGTCTCGAGAACCGCCGAGAGCGGTGCTTTCGCGTCGAAGCCGATCATGTCCATGTTGATGACCGCCCGCAGACCCGCGATCTCGGCCGGCGAAAGCGCCGCAACGTAGGCTTTCGAGCCGAGGAGACCCTGTTCCTCGCCCATGACGACGACATATCTGACCGTCGCCCGGCCCTTGCGGCCCTGCATCAGCCGCGCCAGGGCAAGGACCCCGGCCGCGCCCGACCCGTTGTCGTCGGCGCCGGGAGCGAGGGTCGAGGCCTTCGGCGAGGTGCTGTCAAGGTGGCCGATGATGACGACTTCACCCGCGTTCGCCGGGTCGAACCCCGGCTGGATTGCTTCGATGTTTCCGCTGGGCGCGCCCGCGCTGCCGAACGCCTGCCGGCGGACCGTCAGGCCCATGTTCCGCAGCGCCGATTCGCAGAAATCTAGGGCCTTCGCGCCGCCAGCGGCGTAGGTGTAGCGGGTCTGAAGATCGGCGAGCGTCTTCAGGTCTGCGGCGAAGGCGTCCCGGTCGAGTCCGTTCACGAAGGCTGCTACGGGGTCTTCCGGTGCGGGCTTGGTTCTTCCCGGCCTGCTCGGCGGGGTCAGGACCTCCGTGTCTTCCGGGAGCGGGTCGAGCCTGGTGAATTCCGAGAGCCAGCGGGAAAGCCCCATGCGCGCCGTTTCGCCGGCCAGGATGACATGGTAGCCCTGCCTGCTCAAGACCGTCCGGACGCCGGGAAAAACGCGCCCGCGAAGCGCCGGGTCTTTCGTGGAAAGCAGCCAGGCTTCCTCGCCGGGCCGGAAGGGCATCGCCGAAGCTTCGGGGTGACGACGGACCAGGTTTTCCGCAAGGCGGCCTCTGCAGATGACGACGGTGTTTGCACCGATCGTCGTCCAGGCGATCTGGGAATCGTCGGTCTTCCTGATGACGGATTTCGCGGTTTCGGTGGGCAGCCCGATTGCCCAGCGGCTCTCGATCTCTGTGGCATCGACGGCGGCGCAGCCCAGAAACGCGGCAACCAGAGCCCCGCCCAGATACACGGTCTTGCGAGGATTCATGCTTCCCTCCCTCGAAGTTCGGTCGATTCGTATGTTCTCCATGATACCAGAAACCACCTTTCGAGTGTATGACGCGTGGTGCATTCCGGCAAAGCGACTTGAACCGGCCGTGAAAAAACGCTCCGGCCTGTGTGGCCGAAGCGGTGGAAACGAGAATGCCCTGCGGTGCGGTTATTTTTTGAGAATCTTGTCCATCAGTGTGTTTATGCGCTGCAGGAGGGTTTTCAAATGGTCGACGAGGCGCTGGACGAGGCCCATGAATTGCTGTTCAATCGTTTGTGGTGAACCGGGACGTACGGTTTCGTCTTTCTTCGACTCGTCCTTTTTGTCCTTGTCGGGAGTGTTGCCGGCCTTCGGGGAGGGCTGGACCGGAGGCGTGGTTCTCTGGTGTCGGAAGATTCGGTCGTAGGCGGGGAGAAATTTTTTTGCTTTCGTGCTGTAGGTTCGGACGACGGCGGCTTCGGGTGACAGCCGGATGGTCTGGACCCAGGCTTCTCTGTTCAGAATATTCGGTACATGAATGACGGTGACGCCGTCGACCTTGTTCGATGTGGAGCAGAAATCCTTTCCGCCCGGCCGAAAATGGAGGTGGCCGGCCACCCAGAGAAATACCTGCGGATGGTTCCTGAGAAGGCTCCGGATCTTGTCGGCGGGCTGGATGTTTCCATGAATCGGGCCAAGGTCAGTGTGCTTTTCGTAACTCCCGGTCAGAGGGGCGTGGCAGAAGATGACCGTCGGCAGCTTCGTGTTCTCCGCGAGCGTCTTTTTCAGAAACTCCATGCTCGTGTCAGACAACTGGGCAAGCGGCTTCCCTTCGAGGGCGTCGAGCGGGAGAAAGACCAGCAGATGTCCGCCCGCTTTCACGGAATAGCGGATCCCCTTCTGATTCAGTCGGTTGCGGAACCGCTCGAGCTTTTCCTTTCTGATCTTTTTCGTGGCGCGGCTTTTCTTCCCGTCCTTGTCGATTATATCGTTATATATATAATCATGATTTCCGGTGACTGCGAGCACGGGAACGTTGAATTCCCCGAGCTTTTTTCGGACCAGGTCAAACTCATCGGGGGTGGCCACTTTTGAATCAAGGTCGCCGGTGATGGCGACGGCGTTCATTCCCGCAAGGCTGTTGATGGCCTTGATCGCACTCTCGAGACCGTCGATATTGTCTTTCCGGACGTGCAGATCACTGAGGACCCCGATCGTGTAAGCGAAACTCTTCGCCTCCTCGGGGTTCGCGCCTGCCTTGGCCGCGTCGTCACGGACGTTCAGCGCGGCTCCCATGCCGGGAGCTTCGTTGACATTCGTCGTGACATCGTGTTCCTGCAGGATTTCAAGGGGATCCTGGGCAAGACCGCCGTTGGGAATCCCCAGACTGAGGACCAAAACGATGATTGCCGGCCAGCTCCGACTCGTTTTCATGGTTCCCTCCGCTTCTCTGGGTTTACGAGATATTACCTGATCTTACGGTATAAGTTACATCTTCACGCGAGAAACGTTCCGGCTGCGCATTCAGACTGTTTCACGGGATCCTGATCGCGAGAAAAAAAACTCCCGGGCGATGCCCGGGAGAAAAAGCGGTTTCGTTGATCAGGAGGAGAGTATGAGGAGGACGGGTTCAGGGTCTCATCTGCTGCTGACGGTCTCGACCTCGTGGCCGGCGGCCATCCAGCCCTGGATGCCTTCGGGATACTCGATGAGATTCTTGTATCCGAGAGATTTCAGGTGGTTGAACAACTTGCTGCTGGCGGGGCATTTGAGATTGGCACAGTATGTCACAATCAGCGCTTCTTTCTCGGGAAGCATTCTGAGAATCGCGCTGACCTTGCTTTCGGCGTTCAGCGACTTCGCTCCGGGGATTCTGCGCCCGTCGTCGAACTTTCCGCTGCGGGCATCGAGGATTTGCATCGGCACTCCGGAGGACAACAGCGCCTTCAGGCCTTCGGTGGTGATGATAGAGCCGCTGGTGGAGAGCGGTTTCATCTCTACGGGCTTGGAGGGTTCGACTGCACAGACGCCGCCGGGGCAGTCGGAACTTTTCTCGGGAGGGGAGGGATGGGCGACGCAACGCTCGCACGACGAACAATCGCCGCATGAGCCTGATCCTGCGTTCACGATGGGCACGACGAACAGGGCGACGGTAAAAATGATCATCGATATGACGAGTGATCTCATTTGGGTTCCTCCTTGCTGATTCCTGCATGACGTCGTTCCCGTTCGTGCTGAGCCCGCCGAAGCGTGAGAGACTCTTTCTCTTCGGCAAGCTCGCGTGAACGGTGTTTTGTCATTCTGCAGGAATCCATGCGTTTGTAATGGCTTCGTAAATGTTAGATGAGTAAACACAAGTTATACAACACACTAAAAGTTAGCTTAATCTAACCTAAGTCCAATATACGTGGAAAACTTTGGTTTGGCAAATAGTATTTTTTTCACAACCTGATTGAGGTATCGTATCGGTGATGCCGCCGGCGTCCGAATCTGGTCTGACGTGGAGAATTTTATGCCGAGTCTGCTCGTGTGTGGGTTGACGAACCTCGAGATGACCGTCCGGGTGGAGGGGTTCCCCATCGGGTATTTCCCGGTGCGATATGTCGGAAACGGCGTTCGCGCCACGTGCTCGGGCGTCGGTTTCAACGTCTCGAGGGCTCTGCACATACTCGGAAACGACGTCCGTTTCCTGTCGATTCTCGGCGACGACCCGGCCGGCCGCATCTGCCGGGAGGAGATCCGTGCCGCCGGTATCGACGATGCCGACATCACGTCATGTGAGGGCGGGACCGCGCATTCGGCGATTCTGGTTGATGCCGAGGGGAGAAGGCAGATCAATCTCGACCTCCGGAAGATGCAGGAGCAGGTCTTTCCGGTCGACCGGTTCGCCGCCGCGGCGCGGGAGGCCGAAATCGCGGTCCTGTGTAACATCAACTTCTCGCGGCCCTTGTTGTTCGAGGCGAAAAAACTCGGAAAGATGATCGCTGCCGATCTGCACGCGCTCGGCTCGCTCGACGACGAATACAACCGCGACTAGCTCGAGACGGCGGACATCCTGTTCATGAGCCACGAGGGCTTGCCGTGCCCGCCGGAAGTGTTC
>MWAR01000496.1 GCA_002068715.1 bacterium ADurb.Bin374 | reverse complement strand
CCCGCCGCTTTTTCTGATGATGGCGATGGCGAACGGCCTTGGCATGGCTGCCTCGGTGATGGCGGCGCAGGCATACGGGGCGAAGGATGATGCCGGGGTCAGAGTGATCGTCGACACGGGGGTTGCCCTGACGGTCGCTCTCTCGGTCGTCTGCCTCGTCGCGGGCCACGAAGGGGCCGGACCTCTGCTTCGGCTGATGGGAACGGCTCCGGACGTGCTTCCGCTGGCCGTGCCGTACCTGCGCCTGTTATCGTTCACGGTGCCGGTGATGTTCGGTCTGTTCTTGCTGACGGCCCTCCTGCGCGGCGTGGGTGACTCGAAAACGCCGCTCTGGTTCCAGACCGGATCTGTGATCGCGACGATCGTGCTGGATCCGGTTCTGATCTTCGGTCTCGTTGGGGCTCCACGACTGGGACTGAACGGAACGGCCGTCGCGACCTTGGTGACGCAGATCGGCGCTCTCGTCGCTCTAGTGCTGTATCTGCGCGCGAAGCGCCATATCGCGATGCCGGGAAGGGGGCTGCTGGCACCGAGCATCAACGTCGGATGGAGGCTATTGAAAATCGGGGTCCCCTCGATGATCCAGCAGGGGCTCGTTTCGTTCGGCATGGTCGTCCTGGTGAGCCTCGTGAACGGGTTCGGCAGGGATGTGACTGCGGCTTTCGGCGCGGGAATGCGAATCGATCAGCTGGCATTCATGCCCGCGATGAGCATCGGCACGGCTGTTTCCAGCATCGCCGGCCAGAACATCGGCGCCAGGCTCTTCGAACGGGTGGACCAGGCGTTCCGCGCCGGAGTGTCGATGTGCCTAGTGTCCGGCGGGCTGGCCGCCGCGGTCGCTCTCTTCCTGCCCGAGGCCGTGATGCGGGCGTTCCTGTCGGACCAAGCGAGCATCGAGATAGGCTGCGAATACCTGCGTATCACCTCGATCGGGTATCTGCTGTTCTCGGTGATGTTCGTCAGCAACGGCGTCATAAACGGAGCCGGCGACACGATGGCGACGACGTTCTTTTCGCTGCTCGGCCTCTGGATCATCAGGCTTCCGCTTGCCGTCGCGCTTTCACGGGCGTGGCAGCACCAGAGGGGCATCTGGTGGGCGGTGGTCGTCAGCTTCGGCGTGGCCATGACCGTGCCGTATCGGCGCTTCTGATCCATCCGCCCACGGTGCGCGCCTGCGAACCGCCTGCCGGAATCGCGATGCTTGCCGGGGTGTTGCGGGCAGCCGGAATCGGGTGTCGCCTCTGGGATGCGAATCTCGAGGGGCAGCTTGCGCTGATCCGAAAAGCCGCCCCGGCCGAAGCCACCGACACGTGGACGAAGCGCGCCGTGCGGGATCGCGACGACCACCTTCGCCGTATGCGTGACGGAAGGGCATTCGAGAATCCCGATACCTATCGACGGATTGTCGGTGACCTGGACCGGCTGTTGGCGAACGGTCCGTGGAAGGCTTCCGGTCGTCACCTCGGCCTGGTCGATGCTACGGATGACCAGCTGCAGCCGACGCGGAGCGCAGACCTGCTCCGGGCCGCGGAATACCCTCTCGAGGATCCCTTCGCGGCGGTGCTGGAATCGCGTCTCGAACGTCTGATGGCCGAGGACATGCCTCGGGTGGTCGGCATCTCATTGAACTATCTCTCCCAGGCACTGAGCGCATTCGCTTTCGCGGGGCTGGTCAGGCGTGTTGCGCCTGGAGTCCGGCTTGTACTCGGCGGTGGCCTCGTGACGACCTGGATGTCGCATCCCGAGTGGAAATCACCGTTTGGCGGATTGTTCGATGACCTCGTGTCGGGACCGGGCGAAGTCCCTTTGTTGAATATTGTAAAAAATAGTATAGCGGACCTTCCGATGCCGGCTCCGTCGAAACGGGTGGAAACTGCCGGGCCGATAGCCGCATTCGACCTTCTCCCCATCCAAGAGTATTTGTCGCCGGGAACGGTACTTCCGGTTTCGGCGTCATCGGGCTGTTACTGGCGTCGGTGCTCTTTCTGCCCAGAAACATCGGAAGGAAACGCCTGGCGACCGGTTGATCCAGAAGCATTGCTGCAGCACGTGCGGCGTTTGACGGATAACATACGGCCACGAATGATTCACTGGCTCGACAATGCCCTTTCCCCTGCCTTTCTGCGCGCTCTGATTGTGCAGCCTCCGGGAATTCCGTGGTTCGGGTTCGCGCGCTTCGAACCGTTTCTGGCTGAATCGGGGGTTGCGGATGGTTTACGGCGATCCGGCTGCGTGATGCTTCAGCTCGGCCTCGAATCCGGCGATCAACAAGTGCTCGACGCGCTCGGCAAAGGGATCAGGCTTGAAACCGCCGGAAAAATCCTGGCGGAGCTGCATCGGGCCGGGATCGGCACCTATGTCTACGTGTTGTTCGGAACGCCCGCGGAAGACGAAGCCGCCGCCCGCCGCACCCTCGACTGGGTTGCGCGGCATGCCGGCATGATCGACTTCCTGAATCTCGCCATCTTCAACCTTCCGGTGAATGCGGTTGAGGCGGCTGGTCTCGAAGTCAGACAGTTCTCCGAGGGCGATCTTCCGTTGTATCTCGAGTTC
>MWAR01000495.1 GCA_002068715.1 bacterium ADurb.Bin374 | reverse complement strand
CACAGAGCACCACACGCCTTGTCGCAGCATCCGAATCATCGGAGGAGGAGCGCGGCAGTCTGCAGGCGACGGAACACGAGCGAACAAGGAGCACGTCATGCCCACACCCGCTGATCGCGAGAAGGCCCTCGAATCGGCCCTCGCACAGATCGACCGCCAGTTCGGAAAGGGCTCGGTCATGCGGCTGGGCAGCGACGAGCGTGCGCCCGTCGAGGTCATCCCGACCGGCTCCATCGCCCTCGACGTCGCCCTCGGCGTCGGCGGGCTGCCTCGCGGCCGCATCATCGAGATTTTCGGGCCCGAATCCTCGGGCAAGACGACGATCGCGCTCCACGTCGTGGCAGAGGTCCAGAAGATGGGCGGCCAGGCGGCGTTCGTCGATGTCGAGCATGCCCTCGACCCGGTCTACTCGCGCCTTCTTGGCGTCGACATCGACAACCTGCTGATCTCCCAGCCCAACAGCGGCGAGGAAGCCCTCGAGATCGCCGAGATGCTCGTGCGCAGCAACGCGGTCGACGTTCTCGTCGTCGACTCGGTCGCCGCCCTCACGACCAAGGCCGAAATCGACGGTGATATGGGCGACGCGACCGTCGGCATGCAGGCCCGCCTGATGTCCCAGGCGATGCGCAAGCTGACCCCCGTCGTTTCCCGCTCCGGCTGCGTCTGCATCTTCATCAACCAGCTGCGCGAGAAGATCGGCGTCATGTTCGGCAACCCCGAGACGACGCCCGGCGGCCGCGCACTCAAGTTCTTCTCGTCCGTCCGCCTCGACATCCGGCGCAAGGAACAGCTCAAGGACGGCGATCAGGCGGTCGGCTACACCACCGAGGTCAAGGTCGTGAAGAACAAGGTCGCCCCGCCTTTCCGCAAGGCCCATTTCGACATCATGTTCGGCAAGGGCCTTTCCCGCGAGGGCGAGATCATCGACATGGCCGAAGAGATGAAGATCGTCAGCAAGACCGGCGCCTGGTATTCCTTCGGTGACACCCGCATCGGCCAGGGCCGCGAGAATGCGAAGGACTTCCTCGTGAAGAACCCCGACGTATTCAGCGAAATCGTCCTGAAGGTCAAGGAAAAGCTCGGCATGATCAAGCCAGCCGAGACCCAGGCCGAAAAGCCCGAGCAGAAAGAGAAGGAAAAGGCCGCCGGCCGCGGCAAGTAAGCAGCGCCAACCCCCGGTGCGTCTCAAACGCCCCGGGGGCTTTTTCTTTTTCGATCCGCATCATCTGCCATATCTGCGCCATCTGCGGATGTGACGGTGTTGTGCCGGCGGAGTAAATACGGTATCATGCGGCGGCCCGGCATCTGATGCCGGCTGAAATTTCCGCAGTTCATCGGAGTCACGCATGGCTGAACAGTATATTTTCACGATGTATCGCCTCAACAAATTCTACGGCCAGAGACAGGTTCTCAAGGACATCAACCTGTGCTTCTTCCCCGGTGCGAAGATCGGCATCGTCGGTCACAACGGCGCCGGCAAATCGACCGTGCTGCGGATCATGGCCGGCCTCGACAAGGAGTTCCAGGGCCATGCGGAAATCACCAAGGGCATGCGGGTCGGCTTCGTCCAGCAGGAGCCTCAGCTGGCGTGGGGAAAGACGGTCCGCGAGAACCTCGAGCTGGCCTTTGCCGATACGATGAAGCTGCTGAATGAATATGAAGAACTCTCGACGAAGATGGGCGAGATGGACCCCGACGAGATGGACAAGGCGATGGAACGGATGGGCCAGCTCCAAGAGAAGATCGACGCCTGCGGCGGCTGGGAGATCGACACCCGGCTGAACATCGCCGCAAACGCCCTCGTCCTGCCCCCGGACGACATGATCGTCGACAAGCTTTCGGGTGGCGAGCGGCGCCGCGTTTCGCTCTGCCGCGTGCTTCTCGAACAGCCCGATCTGCTGTTGCTCGACGAGCCCACGAACCACCTCGACGCCGAGACGATCGACTGGCTCGAGAACCATCTGAAGAACTATCCCGGCACCGTCATCATCTCGACGCACGACCGATATTTCCTAGATAATATAACGAAGTGGATACTCGAACTCGAGGACGGTCACGGCATCCCCTTCGAGGGCAACTACACCTCCTGGCTCCAGCAGAAGCTCGAGATTCTTGCCCAGCAGGAGAAGAAGGAGTCGGTCCGTCGGCGTTCGCTCGACCGCGAATTGAAATGGATCAAGATGAGCAGTTCCGACCGGCACGAACTCTCGCGCGAGCGCATCATGCAGTATGAGCAGCTCGTCGTGCGGGAATCGGCCGCGAGCCAGCCGGAATCGAACGTGATCCAGATCGCGCCCGCAGTTCCGCTGGGCGACAAGGTCATCGAGGTTTCCTCCCTCACCAAGGGGTTCGAGAACCAGCCCCTGATCAAGGATCTCTCGTTCAAACTGCCCAAGGGCGGCATCGTGGGCATCGTCGGGCCGAACGGCACCGGCAAGACCACGTTGTTCCGCATGCTGACCGGCGTCGAGAAGCCGGATTCCGGCACGATCGACATCGGTTCGACCGTGAAGATGGTCTGGGTCGACCAGCATCGCGACTCGCTGAACGGCGAGAACACCGTGTTCGACGAGATCAGCGAGGGCCAGGCCGACATCGCGTTCGGCAAGCTCAAGATCCCGGCCCGCGCCTACTGCGGCAGGTTCGGATTCCGCGGCAGCGACCAGCAGAAGTTCGTCAAGGACCTTTCGGGCGGCGAGCGCAACCGCGTGCACCTCGCCAAGATCCTTAAATCCGGCGGCAACGTGATCCTTCTCGACGAACCGACGAACGATCTCGACGTCAACACCCTGCGCCTGCTCGAAGACGCGATCTCGGACTTCAGCGGCTGCATCCTCGTCATCAGCCACGACCGGTTCTTCCTCAACCGCATCTGCACGCACCTGATGGTGTTCGAGGGCGAATCCCACGTCGAATGGTTCGAAGGCAACTACGAGGAATACGAGGCCATGAGGCAGCGCAAACTCGGCGCCGCCGCCCTCGAGAACCGCCGCGCCCGCTATCGCAGGTTCAAGCTGAACTGACAAGGTCTGGGCACACAGGTCGCGCCACACTGATATAGTTACGGATATATATTACCATGAAATACATTCGGCGGCTGTATGACTGGACTCTCTCGCTGGCGGCTCGTCCCGGAGCCATCTGGGCGCTTTTCGTGATCGCATTCGCAGAGTCCAGCTTTTTCCCGATTCCGCCGGACGTTCTTCTGATCGCGATGACGCTGGCCCAGCCGGCGAAGGGGCTCTGGTATGCGACGGTCTGCACGGCCGGGTCCGTTGCCGGCGCCCTGTTCGGATATCTGATCGGGTATGCCTTCTGGGCAGTCGTTGGAGGGTATTTCTTCAAATACGTGCCGGGCTTCACCCCCGAGCTTTTCGCTCAGGTCTGCAAATCCTACGAACAGTATTCCGTCCTCATCGTTTTCACCGCGGCGTTCACCCCGATCCCCTACAAGGTCATAACGATAACGGCCGGGGTTTCGCACATCTCGGTTCTGCCGTTCGTCGTCGCCTCCATCGTCGGCAGGGCCGGCCGGTTTTTCCTCGTCTCGGGGCTTCTGATGAAGTTCGGCCCGAAGATGAAGGAGTTCATCGAGAAGTATTTCAACCTGCTGACCGTGCTGGTCGTGGTAATCTACATCCTCGCCTTCTACCTGCTGCCGGTGCTGTTCAAGTAATCCGGATCACTTCAGGGGAAGTCCCGCGGTCGGGCTGGACAGCCAGAGCTGGCGATAGGCGATATACGGCGTGCCCATCGGCGTGACCTTCATGCCATGGACGTACGGCTGCCAGATGCCGTGCGTCGTGTAGTGGAACACGAACACGAGCGGGGCGTCGTCGACGATGAGCTGCTCAGCATCTCGATACAGTGCGACCCGTTCCTTCGCGTCGATCTCGAATCGTGCCCGGTCGAGCAGTTCGTCGACGCGAGGATTCGCATATCGGCTGTAGTTGCCGGCCGGGCCGATGTTTCCCGAATGGAACAGGCTGTGCAGGAAGTTGTCCGGATCGGGATAATCGACGGTGAAGCCCATCCGGAAAAAGGGCGTCCGGCCGCTTTGGACATCCGTCAGCAGTTCGGGGAAATCGACGACCTTCATCCGGCACGAGATGCCGATATCCCGAAGATTCGCGAGCACAAACTCGGCGGTGCGGATGTGAATCTCGTCGCGATTCACCTCGAGGGTGATTTCGGGGAAACCTTTTCCGCCGGGATAGTCTGCTTCGGCGAGAAGGGCCCTGGCCTTGTCGAGATCGTAGGAATAGCCCCGCAGCTTCGGATTGTAGCCCATTATTCCCGGCGGAAGCGCTCCCCGGGCAATCCTGGCGCGGTCATTGATCACGAGCTTCACGATGGCTTCGCGGTCGATGGCGTAGTTCATGGCCTGCCTGACCTTGACGTTGTCGAAGGGGGGCGTTTTCACATCGAAACCAAGGTAATAGATGCCCCATCTGCTGACCTCCTGGAACTGCCTGACCCAGCGAGGATCCTGGAGAACGTTCTTGTACTCAGGGTCGGGAACATCATTGTGCATCAGTTCGCCGTTCCTGAACCGGCGGAAACGTTCTATTTCATCAGCTATAACAGGGAATTCGATCCGGTCGAGATATGGCCGGCCTCGATAATAATCGGGGTTTGCCTTGAGAACGAGCGTGTCGCTCGCCCTTCCGCCCCAGGAGAAGGGACCGGCACCGACCGGGTTCCAGCCGAAATTCTCGCCGAGCGCCTCCGCGTCCTCGTGGGGCACGATGAACACGAAGTTCAGCGCCAGCAGCGAAAGGAACGGAGTGAACGGTTTGTCGAGGGTGAACTCGACCGTGTCGGACGCGACAACCCTGATCCCCTCGATCGACGCGGCCTGGCTGGCGTTATACGCAGCCGCGCCCCTGATCACGAGATAATTTTTGCCTTTCCGGTTGGGATAGCCGGGGGCAAGCAGCCGGTGAAGCGTGTATGAGACATCTTCTGCCGTCACGAGACGGCCGCCGTTCCGGGTCGGAGCGTCGTCGGGCCCGCTCTTCGCCTGGAACCTCGCGTCGGAGCGCAGCGTGAGCCGATAGGTGAGCCTGTCGGGGCTGATGGTCCAGGAAGCGGCCAGGGCGGGCACGGGGCGGCCGTCTTCGTCGAACTCGAGCAAACCGTCGAAGATCTGGCGGGCGACCTCGTGGGAATACGAGTCGTTCACCTCTGCCGGATCAAGCTTCATGATCGGTGAAGAAAAGGCGCGCCGATAGATTCCTCCATACCGGGGTTTCACTTCCACGATTCCGGCAGGAGCATCCGACGGGACTTCTCCACATCCGGTCAGCCCCAGGGCAAAGGCGAAGAGACCCACGGCAATCTCGGCAAGCAGACTGCCTCTGCAGTTTCTTACTGGTGACAAGCCAATCCTCCATGCACGCGCCATCGGAACGCAAGCCCATGCCGGACACACTTCCGGCGGGGAACGATCGTCCACATCCGTGGACCATCGCGATCATACCATGTTTTGCGCGAGCTGGACAAAGAATCGACGCATCACGTAGAGTGGAGGAGTATCGCTGATCTCACCTGACCAGACGGAGTCATCAGTCATGATTCATTCCCTTTGCAAACCATGTGTTCCGGTTTTCCTCGCCCTTCTGATCCTCGTATCCGCAAGCGCTTCCGCCTCGGTGAAGCAAGATTCCATTCCGCACAGAGTCGTCTATGCCGTCAAGGCGCTATCCCCAACGGATGTCTGGATCGGCACCGAAGAGGGGGCCGCCCATTTCGACGGAAACGCCTGGACCGTGTACACGACGGCAGACGGACTTCCGCACAACGTCGTGACTTCGGTTGCGCGGCATCCTACCGATGGCTCGATCTGGTTCGGCACGTTCGGCGGTGTGGCTCGCCTCTCGAACGGCAGGTTCGACAGTTTCACCACGACCAACTCTGGACTCGTCAACAACGTCGTGTATGGCCTGTCCGTCACACTGCCGTATCTGTGGATTGCAACGACGAACGGCATCTCGAGATTCAATCTCGACGACCGGAGCTGGAAGACGTTCGACGACAAGAACACGAAGATGAACGAGGTCTGGATCTACGGCGTCACGTCGGAACCGACCGGCCGCGGCGACACCTGGTTCGCCATCTGGGGAAGCGGCATGATGCTGGTCAAGGAAGACGGAACGTTTCACTCGTTCCAGGACCCCGACGATATTTTCGACGTGGACGTCGTCCGCAACGACGGCCCCCTGCACGAGATCCAGGTCGCGATCTCGGCCGTCGGCAATGTTGTATATTCTGGCGCATATTTCGGCCTGACCCGTTACGACGGCAAGAACTGGAACACATGGACGGTCAAGGACCCCGACTCGGGCCTGCCGAGCGATTTCATCAACTGCGTCACGATGTCCCCCGACGGGCGACTCTGCGCGATCGGCACCGACAAGGGGCTTTGCATCCATGATTTCGCTCGGGGAAAATGGGTCACCTATCGCCGCAACTCGCGGGGCCCTGGCGGCGAACTCGTCACGTTCGAGAATGGCGTCTGGAAAACCGAAACGACTCCCGAAGCTCCGGCCGGCGATTTCATCTGGTCCGTCGATTTCGTTGGGAATACTCTGTGGGTCGGCACTGCCTCGGGGCTTTACACCATGCATCTGGCAATGTGACCATCAGACGGCAAAGAGGTTTCACACGATGCGAAATATTATTTCTAACAATATAACATTTTCCCTGATCTGCGGCTTCCTTGTATTCGGCTGCCTCATCCCGACCAATCCCGTGTCGGGCCAGCAGGTGAAGGCCTATCACCAATGGACGGCGCCGTTCGAATACAACGGGCCGGCGCGCTCGTTCAAGGAGGGAGAACAGAGTCCGAAGACGATGCGCGTCGGCATTCTCGCCTCTCTTTCGGGAGGCGGCGCGGAGTATGGGATCGCGATGAAGGAAGGAGCCGACATGGCC
>MWAR01000494.1 GCA_002068715.1 bacterium ADurb.Bin374 | reverse complement strand
CCGCCGATTCCGCCGGAAGCCGCAGCTGACGGTGTCGGGGGGGCCCCGCTGTCGCCTGCGCCGCCGCTGTGAAGCAGTGCGTCGATTTCTTCTTGTGAGAGTAGATCAGTCACAGTTCGTCCTCCTCGTGGCTGCTCAAGAGCTGGGTGATCGATACGGCCATCTTTTTACCCACGATGCCGGGGCGGCCACGAAATTTCACACGATTTCCGACACGGATGTTCAGGTCTTCTTTTACGAGCTGGTCCAGGACGAGAAGGTCGCCGGCCTGGAGGGTCAGAACGTCCTGCAACGTCACCGTCTGCGTGCCGAGTTCGGCGACGACCGGCAGATTCACGGCCTTGACCTGGCTCGTGATCGCTTCGTAGTTGGTCGTCATCGGTTCCTTGCGTACTGCCGCGAACCAGGAGGCGGCGTTGAACTTCGACGCGATCGATTCGACGGTGTTGTAGGGGATGCACAGCGTCATGGTGCCCGTGACGTCGTGGATCTTGATCTCGATGACGACCGAGAGCACCATGTCGTTCGGGGGCACGATCTGCGCGAACTGCGGGTTCGACTCGATCAGCTCGATCGAGGGGGAAAGATCGACGACGTTGATCCAGGCCTCGCGCAGCCGTTCGAGAATGATGCGGTTCATCAGCTTGTGCATGATCTGCTTCTCGACGTCGGTCAGCTGGCGCAGGGTGCCCAGCGGCGTGCCGTTCCCGCCGAGAAGGCGGTCGAGAATCGTGAAGACGATGTTGAGGTTGATGTCGATCAGGCCCTTGCCGTCAAGTCGTTCCGATTTGAAGGCCGCGATGAAGGTCGGAGAATAGATCGATCTGATGAGTTCTTCGAATGTCAGCTGGTCGACCGAGATGATCGTTGCCTGCGCGTAGGCGCGGAGCTGGGTCGACAGATCGGTGCCCACGAGGCGCGCGAAGGTTTCGTGGATCAGTTGGATCGTCCCGAGCTGCTCTTTCGAAAACTTCGTCTGGCGCTTGAAATCGTAGATTTTGCCCTTCTTGGGCTTTTCCCTTTCGGGCTTCCCCTCGACCGTCGACGCCGTACCGGCGGCCTCGCCGACACCCGCGCCAGAAGGCCTTTCGGGGCCTCCCCCGCTGGTATTCAGAGCAGATAGCAGGGCGTCTATTTCATTCTGCGATAAGGTGTCGACCATGCCGGTTCAGCTTTCATGAATGCCGAAAGCCGCCGTTACAGGCGGCCCGGTCTCGAACGTCGCTTCGTCGTTGCGTGATGCGCGTGAACAATCTCGTTTTCTGGCCTCAGTTGATGAGAAATACCGGTATGAATATTTTCACGATGCGGCTCTCGGAAGAGGATTTTCCGAGAATCGCGTTGAGCTGTTTCTCGATGTCCTTGTGCAGGAAATGGTCGATGTAGTCTTCCTTCGCGCGCTGGATGTTCAGCTTCATGAGGATCGTCGTGACGGCGTCTCGCAGTTCTCCTTTGCGCTCCTCGAGCTCTTTTTCGAGGTTGCCGGTATAGCCGATCTCGACTTCGATCTTGATGTAATGGAGTTCCTCGTCGCGCGTCGTGGCTGTGAACTCGCCGAGCGAAAACCGCCCCATTTTCGGCGCAGTCTCGATCTGCTCCTGGGTCGGTGGGGCCGGTTCATGCGCCGGACCGCCGCCCTTCGCCTTCTTGCTTGTCATCCAGGCGATGCCGACGACGATCAGGATGAGTGCCAGGACGGCGACTCCGATCAGAATGTATTTGGTTTTAGGTGACATGTCTTACGATCCTATCATGCTGAAAATAAGCCGTCAATGCCGTTTCCCGTGAATTATGCACGCGGTGCCCGGATCAGGCCGCCGGCATCTCCGGAGGCCGCTTGGCGCGGATCTGCGGCAGTCTGTAGAAGATCAACCGGCGATACCTGATAACACGTTTGCGGACGAGATCGACCGTTTCGCGCACCATGTACGTCCGTCCGTTCGTCAGGGTGATGACGGTGTCGGGGGTGGTTTCGATGTTCTCGATCAGATCGGCATTCAGGAAAAAAGAGCGACCGTTGAGACGTGTGAGTCTGATCATGTCGCTCTCCTTCCCCGATATGTCGAAGGCAGAGGTATGGGCGAAGGGAAGGGGCGGGTCCGACCGGTGATTTGGCCGCCTTTTCAGGCGGTTATCATCGGAACGGAGTTCCAGGCCTGCCCTTCACCGCATACCGTCCTTCTTCTTTATCTATCGGCTGATTCCGGTTAACGCTTGAGGTTCACGACTTCCTGGAGGATTTCGTCCGAGGTCGTGATGATTCTCGAACTCGCCTGGAAGGCACGCTGGGTGACGATCAGATTGGTGAATTCCTCGGCGATGTCGACGTTGCTCATTTCGAGAGAGCCGGCGAGAATCGAGCCGCGTTCGCCTTCCGCCGGCCTGCCGATGATCGCGAGGCCCGAATTGGGTGAGAAGGCATACAGGTTCGAACCGGTCTTTTCGAGGCCGCCGGGGTTGTTGAACGTCGCGAGCGCCACCTGGCCGATCGGCTGTTTCTGCCCGTTCGAATACACCCCGCGAATCGTGCCGTCCTGCTCGAAGTAGATGCTCTCGAGGAGCCCCATCTCGTAGCCGTCCTGGTCGCGAGCCTTGGTCGTGAAGGCGGAGTCGAACTGGGTGACGAGGTCCATGTTGAGCTTGATGGTGACCTTGTTGCTTCCGGCCGGAGTCATGCTGATCTCTTGCAGGATCGACTTGGAGATATCCATCTTGCCCTGGTTGGTGAAGTAGCAGATGCCTGTTCGGCCGGAGATGAGAGCGTCGTTTGCCCGCTCGAGCTCTTCGTCGGTCGGGGCTTCCGGGTCTACGACGCCGTTCTGCGGGTCTTTGAGCCAGTTCACGATCTCCGGATCGCTTTTGCCGTAGGAAATCTTGTACTGCCACTCGTGTGTCGCCTTGTTCGTGTGCTCCCACGTGGTCACCAGCTCGTGCTGGCTGCCGAGCGAATCGTAGACCGTGATGCTGGTCGTGTGGGTTTGCCCTTTGTTCAGCGCTCCGGAGATCTTTGTTTCGGTTTCTCCGACTTTGGCGACGAAGGTCAGTTCGTCGGACGACGGGGTGGGAACGTAGATCTTGACGCTTTCCGACTGGCCCTTCGCGGCCGTCGTGGTCATCGTCATCGTGTCGTTCGGCACCCATGGGGTGCTTCCCTCGTTCAGAGTGAAGTCGAGGCCGCCGAGATTGAACCGGCTGGTCGCCGCCTGTCCGTGAACGACGGTGCCGTTGACCAGGCCGATCTGCTCGGGATTCTCGCCGCCGATCTGGATCAGCTCCCCAAGCCCGCTTCCGGAACCGGTGATCGTGAGCTGATCGGGAATGCTGTCATTGTTCGAGTCGACGAACTGGGCGTAGGCCGCGACGTTGTTCGCCGCCAGTTTCGAGTTGATTTCCGAGAGGATCTCGCCGCGGTTGTAGACGCGGTTGTTGCCTTCGACCAGGTCGTTGAAGGTGATGAGGGCAGAGTGGCCGTTCTTGTCGGTGATCGTGAAACTCACGTCGCGGGAGGGATCCCACCGGTCCCGGCCCATGTCCCATTCGGCGGGAATCTCGAGACCGAGCTGGTTGAGGCCGCCCTTGTCCGCTATGGTCAGCGTCTCGCCGGCGCCGATCGTGTTTCCCGTGATCAACAGGGTTTCATCGGTGCCGTCGCCGTCGGAATCGGTGAACGAGGCGGTCGCATCGACACCCTGGGCGGCGAGGGCCACATTGATCGTATTGACGATGTCGGCGCGGGAATAGACGGTGGCGCCGTCGAAGTTGATCGTCGCGACGTTGCCGGCCGTGTCGGTGACGCTGAACGAGACGTTGGTCATCGGGTTCCACTGGTCGGCGGCCATGTCCCAGAGCTCGCTCTTACGGGCGGCCAGACCGGAACTGAAGGTGAACTGGGGGGCGGTCGTATCGGTCCCGCTTTGTGAGGTGGGGGTGAGGTCCGCGAGCACTTCGGGTTCCGAGGCGCCGGTTCCCTTGACGATGGTCTGGAACGGGGCGACGGAGAGCAGGTCGAGGTTCACGGCGTTCTTGATGGTTACCTGCTGGTCTTCGCCGGGGTTCGTGCCCGCGATGATCAGGGTGTTGTCCTGGAACTGGGCCGTGGCCGACAGACCCGCGGAATTGAGCTTATCCTGGATGATCCGGGTGATGTCGCCGCGGGTGTAGCCGGGAGCGAGATTGGTCGGGAAGGTGACCGTGGCGGTTTTCCCCTCGGTGTCGATGACGTCGAAACTGACGTCTGACGTGGGCAGCCAGGGAATCGACACGACGGGAAGTTCGATCTGAGGCGTTGTCAGCGTCGAGCCCGAACGGCTGAGAAGTCCGAGCCCCGAGAAGTCGCTCAGGTTGGTGACGCCGTTGAGCGTCAGGCTCTGGTCGGCGCCAGTCTGACGGCTGGTGATCGACATCTTGTTCGTGACGGAGTCGTAGGTGGCGATCGCGTTCAGGCCGTTGTTCGCCATCTCGTTGTTGATCGTGGCGATGATCTGGGCGGGGGTGTAGGTGGGGCCGTTCGGGTCGGTGCTGCCGGCGAACTCGATCTCGGCCGAGCGAGGCGGGTTGTAGTAGTTGTCGGTGATCGTGAAGCTGAGGTCCGCGTTCGGCTTCCATTTGCCGGCTGTCAGCGACATTACGCCGCCTTCGATCGTGGCGTTCGTGCCGCCCAGAATGCCGGAGCCGATGAAGCCGCGGACCGAGCCGACGACGCGGTACGAGGTCGCGCGGCTCGGGTCGCCGCCGTCGAAGATGACCGAGACGGTTTCGTCCCTGATCTCGCTTCCCGACGCGATGACGCCGGGGCAGGAACCGTTCGCGCCATCGTTGGTGACGGTGTTGACCAGGTTGGTAGCCGTGGCCGAGACCGGGATGCCGTCCGGATCATAGGTGAAATAGGCGTGGCCGAGCGTGCTGTCGGCGGCGGCGGGGTCGACCGTGCTCGCGATGACCTTGCCGTTGGCATCGGTCTTGATCGAGCCGGTGGCCACGTTGCCCTCGGTGTCGTCGACGGCCGTCCAGATCCAGTTCTGCGAGTCGATCTTCTTGAACTTGAACTGGAGGTTCTGGTAGTTGCCCGCTGTGTCGAGATAGGTCAGCGTGTTCACGCCGAACTCGATGTCGCGCTCGTCCGAGCTGCTGTCGAGATTCGAAGCATAGGAGACGTTATTCGTCTGGTGCGCGTGCTTCTTGAGATAGCGCACGGTATTGATACTGGTTGGAACGGTTCCGGTGTCGGACAGCTCGAGATTTCCCGTTTTGGGATTCTGCGTCGCCATCCAGCCCTGGACCTTGTAGCCGCTGGTGCCCATGACCAGGTCGTAGCTGCTGTTCAGATTGAAGTTCCCGTCGCGGGTGAACAGCTGCCGGCCGCCGCCGCCGTCGATGACGAAGAAGCCGCCGCCTTCGATGGCGAGGTCGGTGTTCTTGCCGGTCGTCTCGGTCGCGCCCTGTTCCATGACGGTGTCGATCGAGCCGAGCTTGGCGCCCAGGCCGACCTGCATCGGGTTGAGGCCGCCGTACTCGCCGAACGACTGCTGCGCGTTGCGAATGGTCTGGCAGAAGAGATCTTCGAACATCGCCCGACCGCGTTTGAAACCGGTCGTGTTGACGTTGGCGATGTTGTTGCTCAGCACGTCCATTTTCGTCTGGTTCTGCTTGAGCCCCGTAACTCCCGTGAAAAGTGATCGCATCATAGCACGTTGTCCTTGTCTCTAAACGGCAACCGGTGCCTTCGCGCCGCGGGGCGTATCCGTTCGTCCCGTGCCGGCAACCCTCGGTGGAGGGCTGTGGGCCGGCCCGGAAGAAAACACTTCATGTGCCTCTTCCGGACCGGCGCTGCCTGTCGGAAAACGTATCCGGCGCTTCTGGTGCCGCCCTCAGTCGTTCGGGCGGTGATGCGGGCTTCCCTTTCGGGTCCGGCCTGCGTTCGTTTCTGTCTGGTTTCGTTGCCTCGTGCGCCGTGCTACGTCTCTGAAGAACTTTCGGTCGAGCTGCTTATGTCGCTTTCAGTGAGATGTCCACCTGCCTTTCTGATCGAGATGGTTGGTTTGTCGCGCTCCTCATGCGTGATGCTTGATGCTCACGCTGTCTATCTGTGTTACTATTCTATCCCGCAGGTCCGCCGGATCCATCGCGGTCACGAGGGTTCGCGTCGGCACGTTCACGACGAAGGCAGCGTTTCCCGTCAGGACGAGCGAGTCGCGTGCGCCTTTCGCCTGGAGTTCGTCGAGGGCTTCACCGAGGAGTTGTTTCGTTTCAATATCGAACGGAATATTTCGCTCCTGGAGACGCTTCTCGGCATGCGCCGTCACGTTCAGGCCGCTTCGGAGGCCGGTGGTCCGCGTCAGGACTTCCCGCAACGCCAGATCGAACCCGTTTCCGTTGACGGCATTCGGCTTCGCCGCGGCGGAAGGCGTCGCGGTGCGCGTGGGTGTGATCGGACCTACACTGAATCTTGGATCCATGGAACGTTACCCGGTTCTCCTGCTTTCTGAGATCGCTTTCCGGAGTTTTCAGGAAGGGAACTTGACGTTGTTGATCTCCGCCAGTTTTATGTCCTGACCGTTGACCGTGAAGACGGCTTCACCGCTTTCGAACCGGACCGCCGTCACCTCGCCACTGATCGACTCGACCTGGCCTGACGGGGTCGCCGTCACTTCCATTCCCAGATAGGTCATCGCTTCGGTCTTGTAGTTCTGGCCAA
>MWAR01000493.1 GCA_002068715.1 bacterium ADurb.Bin374 | reverse complement strand
GGGTATTTCCAGGGGCTCGGCGACGGCCAGAACCAGGTGATCTTTCATGCCTGCGTCCAGGACCCCGAGAAGGCGCGGACCTACTATGCGTTCAGGGTGAACGAAACCGGGCGCCGATCCGATGCCATCCTCTGCAGAACATCGGAGATCTACGCACGGTTCGAGGGGTTCGAACCATCGCATCAGGAAGCGGCCAAGGATTTCCTTCTGCTGCTGTCCGAACTCCGGCGGCCGGACTTCGAGCCGAAAACGGCGGATTCGATCGAGATCAACCGCATCAGGATGCGCCTTTCCAGCACGACGAAAGACCTCGGAAAAAGACGGGAAGTGACGGTCACGCGGCCCGGCAAACCTCCCGTCGAAGGGAAGTTCTTTTTCCGCCGCTCCATTCCGAACGCTCCGTGGGGCCTCGAAAAATTCCGCCTAAAGCGGGGGAAGGTCTCGGTCTCGTTTGTCGTTCGGCGTCTCGATGCGATTCGAGCGACGTACGGCGTGAAGTCCCCGTTCGATGCATGGGTTTTCGCACGATGACCGCCAGCTTCGCGGCGATGCCTTCATGAGGCCGGTCGAACTTCTCTTCGCCGTTGCGAGCGGTCTCGGAGCTTTCCTGACATTTCTGATCCAGCCGATGGCCGGCAAAGCCCTGCTTCCGGCGTTCGGAGGAGCTCCTGCCGTTTGGGCCGTCTGCCTCGCCTTCTTCCAGACCGCCCTTCTCGCCGGGTACGGATACGCTCATCTGGGTATTGCGGGCGCCGGTCCGCAGAAGCTTGCCCCGGTGCATCTTCTCCTGCTGCTCGGTGTCGTGCCCCTCCTTCCTCTCGACATCTCCCGCCTGCAGGCGGCCGTCGAGGCAGGGGGATTTCCGGGGCGGCCGGAATGGGCTCTGCTGTTCCGCCTGTTCCGGACGCTGGGACTGCCGTGCATCGTTCTGGCGGCGACGGCACCTCTCCTTCAGGGCTGGTTTCTCGTCGCCCGTGGTGACAGTAGCACGGATCCGTATCCGTTGTATAGTGCAAGCAATATAGGAAGTTTCGCGGCGCTGCTCGCCTATCCGTTCGTCGTCGAGCCCGCATTCTCTCTGGCTGCCCAGGCTCGCTGGTGGAGCCTCGGCTATCTCCTTTTCATCCTGTCCGTCTTTGCCTGCATGCTCGCCATGGCGGCAGCTTCGACCCGCACGATGCGGGAAGTGGGCCGGCGGTGCCCGGAGGCTGAAGAACATGTGCGCGGGGAAGAGACGGAAGCCTGTCGGGGATGGATGTGGTTCATCTGGAGCGCCGTTCCGGCAAGCCTTCTCGCGGGCGTGACGACGCATATCACGACCGATGTCGCGCCTCTGCCGCTGTTCTGGGTCGTTCCTCTGGCTGCCTATCTGCTGTCGTTCGTCATCGTCTTCGCGCCGGGCGTCAGGCAGGTATCCTGGCCGGTTTTCGTCGGCATGCCGGTCGCATACGCCGTTCTGCTTCCCTTGCTCCTGCAAGGCGGGGCGGCCTCGATTCCCATCCAGCTCGTCGTTCACCTGTCCGCATTCTTCATCACATGTCTGGTGTTTCACGGCATGCTGGCTTCCACGCGCCCGCCTGCCGGCCGGCTTACGACCTTCTATCTGACGCTCGCCGCGGGAGGCGCCGCTGGCGGTCTGTTCAACGGTATCGCCGCCCCATGCCTGTTTTCCGATATCATCGAGTATTCCCTGATGCTGGTCGTCGCCGCACTGCTCTTTCCTGCGTCCCGGCTTCGTTCGGAAGAACGCACGTTTCCGCGCGCCGTGTTCATCAGCGCCGGGTTGACGATCGTGTATGTCCTTCTCCATAAAATCGGCGCATTCGGGGTGGCGCCATCGGCGAGTCGCCTGTTCATGCCCCTCGCGAGCGGGTTCGTCATGACGGTGATGGCGTTGTGGCAGCCGTCGTTCTGGGGTGTCGTCTTCGCCGTCAGCATCATCGGCGGGGCTGCTCCCACGCTCCACGACCAAACGGTGATTCTGCGAGAGCGGAGCTTCTATGGTGCGTTCCAGGTCGTCGAGACCGGCCGCGGCAGGTTTCATCTCCTCCAGCACGGGAACATCCATCATGGAGGGCAGTTGCGCGAGGTCGGCAGACGTAACGTGCCGCTGTTTTACTATTCGCGCGAGAGCCCAGTCGGAAAGGTGTTCCGGGAAATGACAATCGGAAGACGTGCCGGGCGGGTCGCCGTGGTCGGCCTGGGTACCGGCGGAATCGCCGCCTACGGCCGACCTTGGCAGAGGTTCGTCTTCTACGAGATCGATCCGCTCATCATCCGGATCGCCCAAAATCCTGACCTGTTCAGCTTCCTGCGGGATACTGCCGCGCGAACGCTCATCGTCGCCGGCGATGCGAGAGTGAACCTGGCAAAAGCCCCGGACGGGGCATACGACCTGATCATTCTCGACGCTTACTCCTCCGATGCCATTCCGATGCATCTGCTGACGTGCGAGGCGATTGACCTGTACAGGAGAAAACTCTCGCCGTCCGGTCTTCTCCTGTTCCATATCTCCAATCGGTATCTCGATCTCGAGCCGGTTCTCGGGGCCGTTGCCGCATGCAAACAGCTGGTTGCGATGACGGCCCTCCACGACCCCGGTGATGAAGAGGCCCTGCATTATGAATCGGATGTGCGGTATGTCTTCGGTTCGAAATGGGTGCTGATCGCATCGAAAAAAGAGCATTTCGGGCAGCTGGCGCGTGACTCGGCCTGGCGAGCGACGAAGGCCGGGCCTTCCGGGCTCGCCTGGACCGACAACTTCTCGAGCATCTGGCAGGCATATCGCACCCCGTGAACGAAATATTTTGACAGGTTCATACGGCACGGGTAATATGGCGCCGGCCGATACCCCTGAAGGGGCTTCGGAGGAGAGGTGTATGTCTTTTAATATGTCTCTGAGAATATTTGCGGTTCCGGTTCGGCACTCGGACAACCGGCGGTTCTGGCATACTGCCGCGCTGGCTGGCGCGTTCGTCGCCGGAACGTCGTTCATGGCTCCCGCCTTCGCTCAGGAAGCTCCGGGAGAGCCCATGCAGGAATCCCAGGATGTCACGACCGCCATCGAGAACGGGTTCTACGATGCCCTGGCACGCGGCCAGGCTTCGGAAGCCGAGTCGATTCTGACCGGCACCATGAACGACAAGACGTCGACGGTGCTTGTCAATGTCCCTCAGCTCATGCTGGCCCTCGCGAACCATCTGTGCGAGAGCGGCGAACTCGAAGCCGCCCGGCCCTGGTATGAACGCCTCGAGAAAGAATACGGCGCCCAGATCGCCGATGAAGAGGGACAGAAAACGTTTCGCGATGTGATCAAGGGAAAGCTCGAATGGATTCGCGGCGGCGGGAAGCGACCCTGGTCGCGACCGAAAGCCGTCGATCTTGCCCGTGAAATCATGGCGGCGATCGCCGCAAGCGGAACGTCCCAGCTCGAAACCCTGCTCGCCGCGACGGATATTTACGTCGGGTGGTGGCAGAGTGAGCTCGAGCCGACCGCGCGCGAAGATCTGATCGCGTTCCTGGCGAAGCATCGGGAAGCCCGGATTTCCTGGTCGAACGAAGCCGAAATCGCCTCGCTCGGTGAAAAGGCAGACGAGCAGGTGGTGTATGCGAACACCCACGGCTGGAGCGAGATGGAAGGCGGATTCAGAAACGTCCAGTTCGCCATTCACCGTGTTCCGGGCGGCTGGGAATGGCGAGGGATCGTCCTCGGTGAAGCTGGCGGCGAACCCTGATCAGAACTGGATGTTGTCTTCCCGTGTCCAGCCCTCTTTTCTGCCGTTGTTGAAGGAAATATGGAACCACATATATTTCCCGGCCTGCTGGGCTGAGAGGATCTTCACGGTGAGGCCCTTCGGAATTTTTCCGACCAGCTGAGATTTTGCGTCGGGGCTGCTCCTGACTTTCGCGAGCGGGTCGGCGATGATCGTTCCCTCTTCGGGAAGTTTGCCGCCGGCCACGTATCCCTTCACCGTTTCTGCCGGAGCCGCCGGTTTCGCAACGGCGGTGCTGACCGTCATCGCGATCGTCCGCGCCTTCTTCGTCGCCGCCTGGATTCGCGCGGCCGTCATGCTGGCCACGGCGGAAGCCGTAACACTCGCGACGCTCTGGTCGTTGATCAGCTTCCCGTTATGGTCGACCATCGTCGAGAGGACTTCCTGGGGGCCCATAAGCAGCAGATCGTCGCGGGTCCAGCCGATCTTCTTGTTGAAGTCCCATTTGATTTTCGTCCAGCCGCCAACGTGCTCGAGAACGAAGCCCTTCGTTCCCTGATTGACACGCATCATTTCTTTCGACTCGGTGGAAGCCGATTCGCGAACCTTCACACCGTTCGTCAGCGCGTACGCAACTTCGTTTCCGAGAAGAGGCTTTCCTGCGTCCGCAGCCGTAGGGGAACTGACGGAAGAGACGGCAGGCGAGGGGAATCCCGGCGAAACACCGGCTGATGGGGTGGTTGCGGAGGACGTCGACAGGGCGATTCCCTGGGATGTATCGCCCGACGCTGCAACCGATTCCGTGGGTGCGGGTGTCGTTACCAAGATCATCGAGTAAAGATAGGCATCCTATCCGGTCGGGCCGAGGAGCAGGGCGAGCCATGGCCAAAAAAGAAAACCGAGTGCTCATCACACTTGCTTGCAGCGAGTGCAAAGAGCGTAACTATTCGACAGAAAAGAACCGGAAGAACGATTCAGGCCGTATTGCGCTGATCAAGTACTGCCCCCACTGCAGGAAACGCACGGAGCATCGCGAGCAGCGTTAATCGGCCTTG
>MWAR01000492.1 GCA_002068715.1 bacterium ADurb.Bin374 | reverse complement strand
AACCGCCGGCGGGAAGAGACTATCAGGGCTGCGCAGGCCGAAGAGAAAAAGCGCCGGGCCGAAGCGGCAAAGCAAGCTGCGGCAATCTGGGCCGTCGCAACGCCGGCCAAGGCTGATCATCCATACCTCATGAAGAAAGGCGTGAAGTCTTACGGCGTTCGCGTTCATGATGAGCGGCTCATCGTTCCGGTGATGATCACGGCGTTATATCGTCACTGCAATACATCACGAACGACGGTGTGAAAAGGTTTCTCAGAGACGGCGCCATCAGCCGAGGCTATCACCTGATCGGGGAACTGCGGGCGGACGGCGTTATCTGCATCGTCGAAGGACTCGCGACGGGGGCCACCATTCACGAAGCCACGGGATCCCCTGTCGTTGTCGCGTTTGACGCTGGCAACCTCGAAGCCGTCGCAGTCTCGCTCCGCAAGTCCTACCCGTCCGCAGCCCTGATCGTATGCGGTGACGATGACCATGCTACCGCCGGAAACCCGGGGCGAACGAAGGCCGTGGCGGCCGCAAAAGCCGCTGGGGGCGTTGCAGTGCTCCCCGAGTTCGGGACTGATCGATCGGCGAAGACTTCTGACTTCAATGACATGGCGGCTGCGAAAGGCATGGCGGCTGTCCGGGAATTGATCGAGGCCGGGAAGGCGAAGCCTCGCACCGTGCCGGAGCTGCGATTCAAGCCAGCCATCTCGAAAGACCAGGCCGAACACGACGCAGATAACCACCGCAACCAGCCGAAACCGGCCGCGGCCATGCTTTATGGGCTTGCTGGCGACGTGGCACGAGCGGCGGCCAAAGATACCGAAGTGAACCCATACGCTGCCTGTGCCGGGTTCTTGTCGTTTATATCGGCAGCTATGGGCAGGAACGCCTTCCTCTCGGTCGGGAACACCCGGCACCATCCGCGCCTGTTCACACTCCACGTAGGGCGCACGGGCCGGGGGCGAAAAGGTGATGCGCTGGCACTGGTAAAGCGGATCAGAAATTTCCTTGCTGGGGACAACGCGGGGGCGACTTCGACCGTGGACGTGGGCATCGTCCCATTCCCGGGACAAGTCCATTCAGGCGGACTGTCTACTCGTGAAGGGCTGGCACTGCTCATTCATGACGAGATAAAGCAGGGGAAGGACGAGATACCGGCGATCGAGGACAAGCGCTTATGGATCATCGAGTCCGAGTTCGAGAACGTTCTACAACAGGGGAAACGCGATGGGAACACGCTTTCCTCTGCGCTTCGGGACGCTTGGGACGGGGAAAGCATCAGGCCGGCCATCAAGGGCGCGCGTGTGTGGGCTACCGAACCACACGTTGCCGTGTCCGGGGCGATCACGCCGGGGGAACTTCGGATGCTTCTCGACACGAAGCAAATGACGAACGGGTTTGCTAACCGCTTCCTGATCTTCTGGGGCGAACGCGACAAGCTGGTATCCAGGCCGAAGGCGACATCGAAAAGCGTAATGGAAGCGCTGGCCATGAGGACGAAAGAGGTTATCGAGTTCGCCAAGGGCGACTATCCCAAAACGAAAGACGGTTTCGAGGTAGCGCTCACCCCCGAAGCCACCAAACGATACGAAGAGCTATACCATGGGGAGCTGAACCGGTATGGATATGGTTTGCTCGTCGACGCCATCCTTGAACGCCGAGCGCCGATTCTCTTGCGGCTGGCGATGATCTTTGCGCTGACAGATAGGACGAGGTTCATCGACGTTCATCACATCGATGCAGCGCTGTCATGGATTCAGTATTTCCGCGATTCGGTCCGGTTCATCTTCAGCGACGAGGGCGAGTCCGAAGCTGAAGAGAAACGCGAAGTTGCCGAGAAGATCATCGAGTTCCTTCGAACCAGAGTTGAGGCAACCCGAACGCAGTTCACGAGCGAATGTTTCGCGGGCCACGTGGCGGGCGATAGGATCGACGCGGCGTTGTCTGACCTCTTGGCGGAAACGCCGCCAAAAATTGAAGTCAGAACCGGGCCGAAGGCATCGAATAACAAGAGGGCGAAGATATATAAACTGTGCGAAGTTCGCGAACTTGGCGAAGCTGAAGAGTTGAAGCTGGTTTCGGGAAGTTCGCAGACGTGCGAAGTTCGCGAACCTGACCAGCCGACTCGCCCCCTGCCCTTCTCAAGTTCGCCAAGTTCGCAACCTCGCGATCTTCCCGAAACCCTGACCAGTCCTTCAAGTGCGCCAAGTTCGCCAAGTTCGCAGGAGTTTCAAGGAAACGAACAGGGTGACGCGGGGCTGTTGATATGACGTTTGCCGAATTGCTTACCATCCTCCAGGCGGCTGGTATCTCGCACGAGGTATACAAGGACGGGCTACTGTGCAAGCCGACGCCGGCCGGCGAACTGCTCGAACCGATCCGGGCACACAAGCCGTCACTCATGGCGTATTCCCTCGCCACCCAGACGGCGAACCTTCCCGACGATCCGACGTTACGTTCAGAAGTGCATCGGCTTCTCGACCGGGCGGACGAGCTTGATCGGGCCGGCGATGTCCAGGGCATGCAAAGAATACTCGCAGATATACGGGAGATGATCATGCGAAGATAGATCTCGGCAGAGGCATCTTGGTGGCAAGGGCTTCGGGCATGTTCCCGGAGCCCTTTGTCATGGAAGGCTTCCGCTCCGGTGACTTTCTCGTGCAGGTCTTTGCCGACCTGGGCCATGCAATGACTGATCCTGAAGGGCGTGTCCTGGCCCTGGAAATTTTTATCGAGTCACCTTTCCGCGGCCTTTCCGCGACAGCGATGAGACGGTTGTAAGTGCTCTCCACCAGGTAGGAGGGCATAAATATGAGTCCAGCGAACAAGAAGAGTGATGAGATCAGGAAGGCGGCGGAGCGGATGCGCCGCGATGGACGGTCCCTCAACGACATCGCTGAAGCACTGGGTGTTCGTGAAGGAACCGTCTGCAAGTGGGCCAAGGCTGGCGGATGGCCGGATCCCCGGGATCATAGACGGCAGACTCAGGCGGCCGTCAGGCAGATCGTGACAGCCGCGATAGATCCGATCGCCCCCATAGACCCAACGCTCTTCGAGCCCGAGAAGCTCGAAAAGGTCGCAGAGAACGTCATCCTGTATGCGCTGCGACAGCTCGTCAGCGTCCCGACGGCGCAGAACCTCAAGGCGGCGCTCGACGCATCCGTGCGAATCTACCTCGCCAAGGAAGAGGCCAAAGAGATCAGGCAGTTCCAGATCATGGTGCCGGAAGTGACCGAGACCTTTCCGCCGACGTCCATCACGTGAACTACAGGTCGGCACCGCACTCGACCGGTCAGTCCTCTTCGAAGCTGAGGGTGGTGAACCCGAGGACCTTGCCGTTTTCCCTGATGGTGCGCTGGAGATCGTCCTCGAAGCCCTGGGGGGCTTCGGCCGACACTTCGAGCGTGATGTTGACGGTGACGCCGTGCTTCGAGGCCAGGTGGACCACCATCTCGTCGACGATCCGCGACAGTTCGAGCTTGGCCTTGACCGGGTTCACCTCGACACTCCCGAAGAAGCGGCGCATCGGGGGTGCTTTCACCACTGCCGGCGCACTCGTTCCAGTCGGTCCCGATGCTCCGGTGCGCTTTTCCGGTGGGTGCCGGCCGTCGCCCGTCGTTTCGCCCTGTTTCTCCTGAACGGCGGCGGGCGGTTTCAGGCTCTCTTCGAACGCTGCGGCGACCACGGGATCGATCAGCAGAAGCGTGCCATCGAATGCCATCGAGACGTGCTTGCCAAAGCTGAAGCCTTCGTATTTCGGCCCCGATTTTCCGTAGGCGATGCCGAAGAAGTCACGGCTGCTGATGCCGGTCTCGATCGCGCGTCGATACGCCGCCTCGTCCCTGAGCCGGGCGAGATACAGGTAGTTGCCCATCTTCTGCCAGACTTCGAGCGCGCCGACCTCGGGCGAGTCCGGGTTCCAGAACCACTTTTTGAGCATGTTGGCGAGATGGATGGGTGACCACTCGTCGATGACCAGCTCGTTGGTCTTCAGAACCCGCTCGATCTCGCCCAT
Source organism: bacterium ADurb.Bin374 (assembly GCA_002068715.1). Next base: position 612 of record MWAR01000492.1, on the reverse strand, counting down.
CATCTGCTGGGCACTGGTGTTGAGCTGGGCCTGCTCCCACCGGATTTCCGAGATGCCGCCCTTCGGCTGGGCCTCTTGGAACGGAACCAGGATCCAGCGCCATGTTTCGCGGACGACGCTCTTGAATACGTCTTCCGTGTCCTTCAGCGACTTGTCTGCCTGCTTCGCCTGCAGTTGATCGAGGTTCAGCCGCCCCTCTTTGCAGTCCTCGACGATGGATCGCCAGGCGAGAACGATCTTGGCGTGGTCCCACAGGCGCGACGTGCTGTCCTGGTCGGGGGCCAGGAAGAGAAGCCGGTTCTGGCGCTGTCTGGGCTGCTGGCCGCGACTTTTGAGGATCTTCGCGCAGACCTCGACGGCGGGGCTCGGCCCCTTCTTCGCGAACGCATCGACCGGCGAGAGAACGACGAGCCGCAGGCCGCCATCGTCGGGAATATCCGCATCCGCCGTGAAGACGTGCGACCCAGCAAAGATTCCGCTCCCGAGCATGTTCTGCAACACGCTCCGGATCTTCGGCAGAAGGTCTTCCCGGTCCTTGAACCGCTTCTTGCGCTCTTCCATCTCGCGGCGCAGGTTCGGCCGCGTGTCGAACCAGAACCGGTTGTTGCCGCC
>MWAR01000491.1 GCA_002068715.1 bacterium ADurb.Bin374 | reverse complement strand
CCCCGCCATTGCCGTCTTTGACCTTGATCACTTTCCAGTAATACTGCATCGTAGACTTTTTGACGGTCGAGACGAACTGCCCGCGCCGACCGTCACCATCGATGTCATCCCCGGACCACGTATTGACCTCGTTGGTATCGAATCTGGGAAAGTTCTCCACCTCGAAGAAATATACATTTTCATCAGTATATTTTCCTTCTTCGTCGGCCGGAGCAGGATTGAACGCGCCCGTATCGGCACTGAACAGGAGCGGTCCGCGGACATCACACAGGCCGTTCCTGTCACCTTCGACCTGGGGCGGCGTGGCGCTGTTGATGACGGCGATTTTGACATCGTATTCCGTCTCGACCGACGTTCCGTATTGGGTTAAACTTCCATTCCACTGCCAGTTTGCTTTGTCGTTGAAATTCTGGCCTGCCGGCACGATGAAATCGCGAAAGAACGTATTCGTTCCAAGAACGATATCACCAGATATAGGAGCAGTCACGCGGGTGTAGTAATTCCGTTTGTAAACCGTTTTGTATACGCCCTGCGTGAAAAAGGCTCGCCCATATTTGTTTCCGAAGAAATCTGACCAAGTCTGTAAGTAGAGATTGGCATCCGCGGGGGTCCAGGTGCTCGTATCAGCCGGATTCATACGCGTCTTCATCAAATAGAGGTGGCCGAACCCGTCAGCCCCGATCGAGTCGGGAAGGAAGCCATCGAGGCCCACATTGATCTGCTCAGGAATGGGAGTCGTACCGAGCTTGTCATTTCGCACGAACTTGTAGACGGTTCGCTGCGTTTTGTCATAGGCATAGGCGATGCCGCCCGTCTGCCACCACTGGTCGGAGACGGCAAAATCCGTCAGGGTCGCGATACTGTATGGCGCCCCCGCGGCCGTGAGCCAGGAGTTGATCACATCCGTTCCGACGACGTAGACGAAGTCGCCCGCCGTGTCTTTCGAACTCACGCCGATCGATGTCGTCGTAAGGTTCGATGGTTCTCCCACGAGCGTCGTATCGCCGTCTTTTCCAACCAGCGTGTATTCCGTCAATGTCGGCTCGCGTCTGTACAGATAGGACTTGCCGATGCTGGAATAAGAGCAATCGAGATAGGGAATCTCGCCGGCAGGGCCGGTCAGGCCATCATTCGCCGTGATACACCCGTCAACGCATTCTCCACGTTGGTCGAGCGTGGAATTTTCAGATGTCTTCACGTAGGCCACGTCGGACGGAAAATCGCCTGGATCGACCACGCCGGTGTTTCTTTCCAACAAATGCAGTTTGATGTCACGAAACGTCACCTTGACATTTTCCCGACAGACATAATGCACCCAGCCGCCCCCTCCTCCGGATCCGTAGGTATAGGGGCTCCAAACAGGATGGTCGAGCGAGTGATACCATTGCCCGGCAGGAACGTCATAATATCCAGACTTTCCAGGCGTGGGGTCTGGGACGATACTGCACGGATAGCAGGTTCCGCCGAAAATGTTCGGAAGAGATTGGCAGTAGTCGGATGCGCAGTGATTGCCGCGGCCCGTCGGACTGTCTCCGGGACTTCCGGGATCATGATACCGATGAATGATCCGGTCCACCGCCTCGGAGTATACACCGGTCGCATCGGGCCAGACGATCACACGCCGCGAGATCATGCCGTACCAGTCTTGAGGGGCAGTATCGATACCCGCAAAGACATACAGCTTTTTCTGGGGTGCGGAGCCGTCCCACTGCTGGGTTGCGGTAATGCCATAGGCATCGAGATCCTGACCGTCGGAATCCTCGAGGTCCCAGATCTTTTGAACGGCACCGCCCGTGAGGTTGTTCAGCGCATAGGCGCCACGGTACGGACCATCACAGATCAGGACATAACAGTCGCCGTTCTGCTCATAATACTGGTGCAAAGCAGCAGCCGGTCCCGCGAGAACCAGCACGAACAAGCTCAAGGCGAGAACAGAACGAAACCATGAACTACTCATAGGATCCTCCCTTGGCAAGTGAATCGCCGTTCACATCCCGGATGTTCGATCAAACTGTCCGTATTTCTGGATGAGCAGCTGGAAACTGTTTTGAATTTCGACGGGGATCCGATACCTGGTAAAAATTTTTTTCGCAACCACAGGCGTCAGATCCATCCCCCCCGTGAGGAAAATGTTTCCGGAGCTGAACCTGGCAGCCGTCGTCGTGAGATACGGCTTGAATTCGAGATATCGCTCGAGCGTTTGAACCATGTTCTGGCCCGCGGCAAAAGCGACATGATCTTTCGCCGGGATCGGTTTTCCGTTTGGTCCGGGGACGGTCGTTGCGGGAACCTGAGGCGGCGTCCAGTTCGAAAACGTATGGAACAGCTTCGAAGCGAGAGTATCTGACGGCTCCGGATACCGGGGAATCGTCGTAGGCTTCGGCGAATGCTGCTGGGAACTTCGCCCGAACGAGGTATCCAGAACGACCCCGATCCGGTTTTCTCGGGCCGTCTGCTCGATCAGCGACTCGATTTCCTTTTTCATCGATTCGAACCGCATCGCCGTTTCGCTCTTCGTTAAATATACCGGTGAATATGCTTCTTCCTGGGTATTTTCGATCTCGCCGGCAAGCTGGGCAATCTGGGAGTCGCACTCGGCAAGCGATTTCGAATACTGTGCTTCATATTCCCCGATCTGCTTGGCCCTGTCGCGCATCTGGCCTCGCTTGTTCGCTTCATTTTCCATCAGAGACCGAATCGTCGCTTCACGTTTCTGGAGAATGTCGAACTTGGCCTGGTTGATCTTGTCCAGCTTCTTTCCGAGTTCGCGAAGCTTCGGCTGTGTTTTGTTCCAGGCAGCCTGCAGGGTCTGACCGAGAGCGGCAGCGTTTTGAGACGAGGCGTCATTCCTGAAAAACCGGTTGTGTGAATAATCGAAGCAAGCCATGTTGGGATGAATGGCCAGCAGCAATCTCGCATCGATCGTCGCCCACCCCCCTTCCGCGCCGCACACCGGGCCGGCGACAGCGGCAAAAAGAAGAACGGCGAGAACGGAAACGACGTGTTTGGCACCTCTCAGGAAAGAACGCATGTTTCATCGACCTCCAGTGGCTTGTTCCAGGAATTTGACCGCGTCGAGCCGGGCATCGATACCGCCATGGACGACAGGAAGAAAGAGCGGATGCTTCGCGGCAAGGAACCGCTTCGCGTTGTCGAGCCAGGTGACGGCGTTCTCATCGGGGGTGAAAGCTGCCCGCCAGAACTGGAAATTCAAATTCGAGTACACGACTTCGGATGCATAGGTCGGCGTGCCGTCCGGCATCAGAGGGGAAATATCGATGACGGGGCCGGGGGAACCAGCCTTCACACGTGAGATTGCGGCTCGGATGTCACGAGCGATCGTGTTCACTTGTCCGATCATCGAAATATTGAGCGTCAGTCCAGGTCTTCCAGGGACACCCCGAAGCTGGATGAGTCGCTCTTCGAGCATTCGCACGCATTCGGCCAGTTTCTTCTGTTCAGCGATGAAAGCTTCTTCCGTCGCCTTTCGCTTGCCAGGGGATTGCTTCGCGGCCAATCGTTGCGCCCAGGCAGCCGGCAACCCGGCATGCTTTTGACGAACAACTGCGAGCTCGGACTCGATACGTTTGATCCCTGCTTCGCCGTCGCGAACAGGCTCGGAAGGTGTACCAGAAAAACGGCACGTCTCGGCTGAAAACTGGCGGAACAGCGGATGCGCGAGTAGCAGCAGCCTCGTGTCGACGAATGATATCTGCTGTCCCCAGGCGACTCCGCCCAGAGACATCAGGAACAGCAACAGGGCTGACGACATTCTCATATTCGCTCTCCGGTGTGGATTTTCTATAGACCAGCAACTCCCGGGCCCGGTGTGTGGCGCCACGGAAAACTCCTCTCGAAACCGCCGTCCTGGAAACAAGGATAGAGTGAAAAGTGAGTATTTTCAAGAATGATCTTCGCTCGGAAGAATCAAAATATTTTTTACAAAATAGGCAAATTGTTTTTACATTTTCCAACACCGGCTCCGGTCTGTACGTTCTTTGTGAAAGATGAAGACTCCCCCATTCCTCCATGCTCTCGATTGCAACAGAGATGTCTGGCAGGTAAAATGCGGAGGAAGAGACATGGTCTCATCTGCCAAACAGAGGATACGCACCGTATGACATCGTTCAACTCCGCCGTCAAAGGGCTAAGGGGCTTTTTTCTGCTTTGGCTGCTCTTCGCCTGGCCTCAGGAAGGGCAAGCATGCCTGAACTTCGTCCACGAGTGGATCCCATTCGCAAGCGCTTCCGAAGATCTCTCCACCCAGGGCGGCTACGGACTCGGGGAAGCCTGCCTCCAGTTCAGAAAGGAACTGGTTTCGCGCCTTGCCTCCGATAGCGTTCGCCCCGACGGAATCATGCTTGCGGGAGTGAGCTGGGGAGAATCCCCGAAGCCTGCCACAGAGCTTCAGATAGAACGGGTCTGGAATGCGCTGGAACGAACATGGCCCGCATCATCCGTGGCTCGCATACCGGGCAAGATGCTTCTGGAAGATGATTACGACGGGCTCGCATCGGCCGCGGAGACTGCCTCATCCCCATTGTCTCTCACGGTCCACGTCGCGAAATACGACGGTGACACGATCAACCTTCTGGATTTCATCTTTTTCGATCTGGCAATCGTCAGAACGGTCATCCGTGAAAACGTTACGGCAACGTTCCGCGTTCTCGACCGCTCGGGAAGGCTCGTCTATCTGAACAGGCTGTCGGTATCTCCGACGATCGTTTTCGACGTGATGTTCCGGCCAAACATCAGCCTGCTGAGTTACTTTGAAAAACATGACAGCCGCCCCCAGCTTCTCGATTACGGCGAACTCTTCAAGAACGTTGCATCAGAGGCATTCGAAGCACGTCCGGAGAAACTCCGCATGCCGAACATCGAGTCCAGCATCGAAATGGAGACACAGGGACAGCAACCATGAACCGTCTTCAGCGGCATCATCGCAACACTCTTTGTGCCTTGGCCCTCATCTCGGCCATCGTTGCATGTTCCGCCCCTCTCTTTTCCTGTGACGATACCGTTCTGGCACTCATTTCCGGCAGAGATCCGTCAGACGAATTTTCCGCGGCCCTTCTCGACATGGTCAGAAATCTCCAGAAAGCGGCTTCCGCCATCAACGCATTCGATGTGCAAACAGCTGAACATCTCATGGCGTCGATCATGTCCTCCTGGCTGAATTTCACGAATCGTTACCGCGCCGCCCCCCCAGGCCCATGGGCGAACGACCCCCTCTGGGAAACCCGCATCATCCAGATCTCCGATCTACTCGGAAGGCTGCGCAATCACTTCGTCTCCGGCCGTCCCGGGGTTTCGCACGACATGATCGAAGGCATCGCCACCCAGATGACATTGATCAGCACCAGAGCGGCCGGCATTTCTGAATTCGACCCCGTTCTCGAAGCCGAATGGGAACTCCTCGGTCTCAATCCGTCGCTTCCGGAAAACGCCGAAGCACAGTCGCTGCTGACGCGTATCTCCAGCTTTTCCTCGACGCTTCACGCCCTGAAATCCTCCTTATCGAAGGATCTCGAGGCATCGCACGCCCGCGTGACCACGGGAACCGATTGTTTCCGGCAGACAAGCATCGACGCGCCGGCTCCGAACACACCGCGCCCGATTCGCGCCTATGCCGATCTGATGGCCGCATTCACCGACATGCGGGCGTCTCTCCTGTCGTCGAAATCCAGGTAGCTCACCGGCCGGCGGCAAGTTTCAGGAAGCGCCCCCGCATCGTGCCCGGTACAGGCGTTCGAGATCGAGAATCAGGCCGGCGGAGTTGCGTACCGACTCGACGGTGTCGCCGGGTTCGCCGCGGGAGATTTTCTCGGAGATCGTCGCGTACATGTTCTGGTAGCTGAACAGCTTGTTGATCGACGCCCGGCGGATCACCCGGTCGGGGCCCTCTGCCACGTAGCTCGAACCGTCCATCATCCGCACGGTCGAATCGGCCGTGCGAAGCTCGATGTAATCGCGCAACCCGACACGCTCACTGCCCCGATCGGTCAGAACCATCGTGAAAAACGCGCCATTCGCGGCCGTGACCGACACGTTCAGCGTCTCGTCCGGCGCGATCGCGAGGTCGAAGGAGCGGACCTTCGGAAAACCGTTCAGGTAGAGAAAATGGTCGATCCAGTGACAGCCGTTCGACACCAGCCGGCTCTTCGCGTTCGGCCAGTGGTACCAGTGCCGTTTCGGAAGGGGAACCTCGTAAACTACGCACGAGTAGGAGACCGGCATACCCGGACGCAGGCCCAGGTCTTCGATTGCATATATATTAAACGGAATATATCTTTTGTGATAGCAGGAGAACAGTTTCGGGCCGGCCGTTTTCAGGGCCGCAAGGAGCGCCTCGAGCTGCCGTTCGTCGACCGCCACGGGCTTCTCGATCACGGCGTATGCGCCCTGTCCGAGCGCCGCGAGAGCGACGGCAACGTGGGTGTGATGGTAGCCTGCGCCGAAAAACACATCGGCACGTTCGTCCGGCCGCGGCAGAGGCGAGGTATCCCACGCGTATCCGCGCTCCTCGAGCTGGATCTGCGTCGGGTCGATCTCATGAATTTTCCGGATGTCTATGAACGGCGATGCGTTCGGAATCAAAAAGGATTTCGCGTAATTCCCGTAGCCATACACGATGCCGGAGGGCTTCGCACGGCTTCCGGAGGATCCGGACGAAGCCTCTGCCGCGATCGTTTCTGACGCAGGGGTCGTGACATCATGATCGGGAATGAACAGTTTCCCGCATTCCGCCCAGGTTTCCGCCGATGCAGCCCCTTTCAGCCTTTCATGCAGGTCAGCCAGGAGATCCGGTTCGAGGATCCTGCCGGAGTGTTCGCTGAAGCCGGCGATGCCGTTCCAGAAATCGGCGTCAGGCAGCGTTTCGGCAGGGCCGCCGTGGAGGATCGCCCGTTCGTCGAACCGGTGTCCCACTTCGAGCGGAACGACCAGGCCGACGTCCAGGACGATCCGCTCGACACAGGCCGGGTGACACGGCGCGAGAAACGCGACGTGACTTCCAACGGCATGTGCGGAACCGGCGTCGGCCTCGAGAACTTTTCCTATACCTATAGATATATACTTCTCATTACGGAATCGTTCCCCGAGACGGGACCTGACCTTGCGCACCACCCCGCGCAACCCGAACTCGAACAGGTAGTTGACCAGCAGCCGCATGCTTCGCGGGCGCACGAAATACAGCCCATCGATGCGCGCCAGGTTCCTGAACGCCAGTACCCGGATGCGGATCTGTCCCGGCCCCCTGAAATAGTCGGGAAAGCCGGACCGCCACGCCCCCCCCGCCAGAATATACATGTCGTGGGGAGTCCTGACGGCTCAGAGGCCGAAGTGCTGCTTCAGCTGGTTCTCGAGATCGGCTTCCGTGGTGGCGCCAAGATGCGTGTGAACGACCTTCCCGCCTTTGAAGAAGACCAGGCTCGGAATCGACATCACGTTGAACTGGCCGGCGAGGCCCTGATTGTCGTCGACGTTGACTTTCGCAATCTTGATCTTGCCTTCGTATTTCTTCGCCAGGTTGTCCACGATCGGACCCATGATCCGGCACGGCCCGCACCAGGGGGCCCAGAAATCCACCAGCGCAGCGCCGGCGTAATCGGAAATCTCGCTCTTGAAGTTCGCTTCGTTCAGTTCCTTGGACATGACAACCTCCTGAAGATACTCGCCCCAATGCCGGGACATTCATGAAACGCGAGAAGTGTACACGTTCATCGTCCCGATGACAAGATCAGCTTGATCGGCGATTCATACCGTGCACTGCCACGGTTACCTCACGCCGGCGATTTTCCAGTCACCGCCAGGTCTTGGTTCATCTCTGATCATGCACGTCTGAAATATGCCGGCCTCATCCGTCTCGCTCTCCGTCGCGGTCCATACGATCCGTGTCTGGCCGTTTCCGCATCGCCAGGCGCCTTCGATTTCCACACACGCCGGCTCCGCCGGAGGCAGGCTCGTACACACCAGGTGGAATCGCCAGGCCAGGCCTCCTGCGCTGCCGGCTATCGGCCACAACGTCAGCGACATTCTCCGGCAATCGACACGCTCGTCGACGATCCAGCCGGTCAGATACCAGCACCGCTCGTCGGGATCGTATACCGACGATTCCCACGCTCCGCCCCCGGCAAGCGAAGGAAGAGAACCGACGAGCTCATCGCAGCGCACACCCCCGAGTCTCCCGCCGGAAAGCTCGCGCCACAATACACCCGAAAGTCCGATTCGCGTGAACGAAGCGCCTCGTCGAATCCCGGAATCACTTAGGAATCCGGTGAGAAGCAGACAACCGACCATGACGAAGCCGATATTCAGGATCATGAAGGAACGTCTCAACATGAAAATGCCTCCGATGGAAAGTTGTGGTTCCACGGAGGCATCAGCTGAAATCGGGGGGCGGGGAAAATTTATTTTTCGTTGCGTCGTTTCGAACGAAGTTCGGCCTTCCAGGCTGTTCCGGTCCGGACCGCGAACCATCTCATCCCTTCCGGTGGGGCGAGCTGGATACGTTCCTTCACGGTGATCCACCCGGAAAGAACCCACTGGTCGATATCGAGCGGCCCCTCGCGCATGTCCGCGGCGTGGGCGACCATGAGTTCTTCGATACGGGCCTGTTTGCGGGGCGAGATTCCGGTCGTCGTCTCGTCGATGAAATCCTGCCGGAATCTCTCCACGGCAGCTTTTACCGGAGGCGGCGGGGCGAAACCGGGCTCGTAATCAGGGGCAAGCTCGTCCGACGCCTTTTTCGTCTCCTCCATATCCGCCTTGCGGAGCAGAATATCGCCAGCTTCCGGCTCAGCCTGTTCCGAAGCGAACGGCTCGACCCCGGCAGGTGCGCTTTCCTTCTCCCTGGGAGCGAT
>MWAR01000490.1 GCA_002068715.1 bacterium ADurb.Bin374 | reverse complement strand
AGTTGGTCAGAGCACACGGTTCATACCCGTGTTGTCGAGGGTTCGACTCCCTCCCCTGCTACCGCAGGACGTTGCAAGAACGTCCGACATTCTTCGAAAACCCGCCTCAACAGCGGGTTTTTTCGTTATGTGAAACGTTCGTTCTTTCGAGAGGCCGGGATGTTTTCTATGAAGGCTGCGAAGGGAGGCGGGGTGCTCTCTCAGGCGTGGAAGAAAAAGATCGACGGGGTGGCCGCGCGGTTGCCGGGAAAGAAGATCGGGGTTGCCGTTTCCGGCGGGGGGGACTCCGTTGCCCTGGTTCGTATCCTGCAGCCGCTTCATGAGGCCGGCCTTTGCACACTCGTCGTTCTTCATGTCGATCATGGGTGGCGGCCGGAAAGTGCTTCCGAGGCCGAATGGGTCCGGCGTCTTGCGGCCCGGGCGAATATGGAATGCTTCTGTGTCGCGCTTGAGAAAGAGCCCGGAGGCAGGGTCAGCGAAGCAGCGGCGCGATCGGGCCGCCTAGCTGCATTTGCCCGGATGGCTGGCGAGCATGCGCTCGATGCGGTGGCGCTCGGCCATACCGCCGACGACCAGGTTGAAACCCTGCTCATGCGCCTTGTGCGTGGAACATCACTTCAGGGACTTGGCGGCATCCGGAAACGGCGGCGTGTTCTCGTCGACGGCAGGCCGCTGATGCTCTGGCGGCCGCTTCTCGGGTTCTCCAGGGGCGAACTGCGCGGATTTCTCGAACATATCGGCCAGGACTGGCTGGAAGACCCGACGAACGCCTCTGCGAAATTCCTGCGGAACCGTATCAGGAACGAGCTCGTTCCGCTCCTGGAAAATCTTCGGCCCGGTATCGCAGGCCGGATTTGTCCGCTGGCTGAAGACCTTCAGTCCGTCTCGAGGCTTGTCCGCACGCTGACGGGACATGGTGTCGCGGCATCCGATGAATGCTCGATCGCGATTTCTGCGCGGCGTCCGGATTTTCTCCTCAGGGAGACCTTGCGCCGATGGCTGCTCAGGAACCTGAAGATCGAGGAGCCGGCGCGGGCTCTGCTGGACCGCCTTGCCGAGCTCGTCCGAGCCGGGAAGTGTGGCCGCGGAGTGCCACTCCGGGACTGGATGATCGTTCGGACGCGAGACGGGCTTGCCGTGTTTCCATCTGGAGCACAGGAGCCGGTATCGGTCGAAATGAAGCTGCAACCAGGCTGCCCGGCAGGATTCGGGGACTGGAACTATATTCTTGCCGATGAAACCGGTACGGCAGACGGTCCTCAATCTCCTCCCGAAGAGGGCGAATCGATATGGATCGATCCATCTATATATCCTGGCCCATACAACGTTCGCGCGAGAAAACCGGGTGATCGGTTCCGCCAGGCCGGCGGAACGGGCGGGAAGAAGCTTTCCAGGTGGCTCATCGACAGGCACGTCCCCCGACATCTGAGAGATGGTCTGGCACTCGTTTCCTGTGGTCGCGATATCATCTGGATTCCAGACCTTGCTGTCGCGAAAGGCGCGAAAAGCTCGCCGATGCCCGGATGGCGGATGCTGAGAAGACAAAAAAAAGCCCCCTGAACGGGGGCTTTTTCAAAAGTTCGAGTCAGTTTTTCTGCTGCCTGACGAGTTCCTCTATCTGGGAAACCTCGTATCCTAGGCCCATGCCGGCAGGCTTTCCGCCGATGATCGGCCAGACGCCCTGCACGAGGTTGACGATCTCGAGCTTGTCGACGTCGACACGCTTCAAGAAAACGAGGCACTTGTTTCCCTTGTCGGGGAATTGCGGCTGATCTTCGATCCAGCCGATCTGGCCGGGCTTGCCGCACTGGCGTGTCATGACGATGAAGGGCTCGCCTGGCTTCCAGAAGCCCTTCAGGATTTTTTCTGGTTTCAGTTCGTTTCGGAACGTGGAAATCTGTTCCTTGTCGGTATCCATTTCCGTCGACGAGACAACCGTGGCGATCGCGATGATCTCGGATTGTCGCACCAGGTCTGGGAGCTTGAGGGTTGCGATCATCGCCTGCCCGGCGATGGTCACGGCGACGAGGAAGAGGATGGCGAGGAGGAGGGAACGTGTTTTCATCAGTATTCCGTGCCTCCCATCACATGCTTCCGGATGAATTCGTACCGGTCAGGCTGGCTTTTCTTCATGGCCGCACCGCTCTGCCAGTATGTCCTGACGGATTCGGCGAAGTCTTCGACGGCCTGGGTGTTGCCGTAGCCCGAGACGGAGGGTGGGTTGGGGCGTCCGCCCGACCAGAACTGGCTCTTCCAGGCATTGACGAGGTGCATGTTGTTGGCCTGGAACGTGTGGGTCATCTCGTGAACGAGCGTGCCCTGGAAAGTTCGATCGTAGCAGGAACTGTTCATCATGTGGACCGTTGGGATGCCCATCCGTACATAGCCAAGAACCCCGGGGCTCATGTATGACGCATCGCGCTGGATGCTTTTCGTGTTCGAGCGGAAACTTTCAGGCAGCGTTGCGAGCACCTTGTTCGCTTCTTCCAGCTGGCGCTGGCTCCAGACGGCGCCGTCCCCGTCGTTTGCGCTGATGCCGTATTTCGCCTTCATCTCGGCCTTCAGGCCGGCGACCGAGGACGTGCCCATGGT
>MWAR01000489.1 GCA_002068715.1 bacterium ADurb.Bin374 | reverse complement strand
AAGCGGCAGGTTCTCTTCGAGACGGGCGTAGAACGCGTCGATCTCGGGCCGGCTCATGTACATCCCGAAAAGGGACTGATGGTAATACGTTTCGAAACCGCGCATCTTGGAAACGGCGTTCAGCGCTTTCATCTCGCGGCGGAGCGCGAACGCGAGAAGATCGGCATGGCGCCGGAAGAAGTCGTAGTACATCCGGAACGTCTGGGCGCGCACCTTCCGCTCGGGTGCCCGCATCAGGCCTTCGAAGCCGATGTGGATGTTCTGCTTCTTGCCTTCCGACTCGATCGAGGGGAAGGGATACCGATCGAAGACGCGCTGGAACATGTCGCTCTGCCAGCTGGTCAGATCAGGCGCCAGTTCCGACAGAATGCTTTCCTTTTCCTCAGAAAGCAGATGGGGCGCGAATCTGGCGATATCGTTGAGGAAATACGTGTATTGTTTGAGGCCTGGCTCGGCGGCCAGATACTGCTTCAGCTTCTGCTCTGTGAGGGACTTCAGTTCGACCTTGAGGAAACTCGTTCTGGCGGCTAGTTCTGCATCGAGTTTCTCCTGCGCCTCGTAGACGGAGCGATCGCTCGTGTTGATGGCGCGCTTGAAACCCGCGTAGGCGCCGAGTCCGTCCTGGATATCCTGGAGATTGCGCTTGGCTTCCATCGTCTGGAAAAGGGTCTTCGCATCTGAAAGCACTTTTCCCTTGAAAGTTTCGAGCGTGGTCGCCGCGGTGCGGGCTTTTTCCATCTCGGCCTTCCAGGCAGCCTCGTCGACATAGAAGCGTTTGAGGTCGAACAGATACCGGTTGCGGGCATCGCCCGGCAGCGGTTCGAAAGTCGATTCGGCCGCAGATAGGGCGAACGGCGCGAGCATCAATGCAAGGGTCAGCCAGATACGCATCATTCTTCTCCTTGGACTTCTCTTTCTTGTGGCAAACTCATCCGCCGATGATTCCGGCGGCAGTGAGCAGGGCGACGATTATTCCCATGATGGATTCGCCGGCGATGATTCCCGAGGCGACGGGGATGATATATTTTTCAGCGAACGCCGGGGTGCGCTTTTCGAGGACCAGGGCGATCACGGCGCCGATGAACATGGAAAGCGAGTTGAAGAACGGGATGACCATCGCCAGCCCTACGCCAGTCGCCGAGGGAATGAACGGCTTGAGTTTCTTCGGGGCGTATTCGGTGAGCAGCACGAGGCCGACGCCGATGAGACACCCGGCGAGCATGCCCCAGCGGGCGGTTTCATGAAGCGCACCGAGACCGCTTCCAAGAAGGCGGGCGACAGCAGCCCAGACCTGTGCGGACGGGGCCGGCCATTTGTCGGTGCCGAGAATGCTCGCATCGGGAACGAGCAGATAGAAGGCCGGAACGACGACGAGGGTACCCGCGAAAATACCGAGGAACTGGGCGATGAACTGGCGGCGCGGGTTGGCGCCCAGGAGATAGCCGCTTTTGAGGTCGGTGAGCAGGTCGGCCGACGAACCGGCGGCGCCCGCGGTGACGCTGGCCGTCATCAGGTTCGTGACGAGATTCGACGGCGCGAGCACGCCGAAGACGAGCTGGGTTATCTTGCCCATGGCCCCGACTGGCGTCATGTCGGATTCTCCCGTCGCGCGGCAGGCGACGATCGAGAGGAAGAAGGTGCACAGGACGGCGATGAATCCCATCGACCAGGTGGTGTCGAAGGCATAATGGAGAACGGCCATACAGCCCATCCCCGACAGAATCAGGCCGCTCAAGAACCAGGAGGAAGGAACTTCGATGGCGGCAAGGGGATCTTCCCCTTCTTGTTTCTTCGGCGAGAAAACATCGAACAGCCCGCTGAACGCGCGAAGCACAGTCTTCCACTGAAGAGCGAACGCCAGAAGCCCCGACGCGACCATGATCGAAGCACCGGTCCAGGTGCTCCAGCTCACGATCGAACGATACCCGAGCTTGAGGGCGGCATCGCCGCCATCGGCGGAAACCAGCAGGGGCACGAACGTCTGATTGACAAGGGCCATGAAGCCGGCCTTCTTGAACAGAAGAACGTCGTAGAGGTCCTGGCAGGGGGCCCAGAACGCGGCGATCCCGGTGTTCATCGCGTCGCCGATCACCGGCAGAGACGCGACGATCTGCCAGCCTTTTCCGAGCAAGGCGGGCATCAGGACCGGCAGGCTTGTGTTCACCGTTTCGATCGCGCCGGCAGTGACCATGGCGGGAGCGAGGAAACCGTAATTGATCACGGCGCTTCCGAGGAGCGACCAGGCGATTTTCCAGCCCATGATCGATCCGGCAGCGATCATGATCGCACTCATCTCGAACCCGATCGTCCAGCGGATGAGCGGGAGGCCGAGAAGGCTGCCGGGAAAATGCGCATGGCTCGGAATGGCCATCGACGCCGGAATCGCGGCGTCACGGAACCAGGCGATCACGCCGCCGAACAGGCCGGCGATGCCGAGCGAGCGGGCCTTGTCGACAGCGTCCTGTCCGGCCGCATGCAGGCTTTTGAGGGTCTCGGCAGCGGCGATGCCGCTCGGGAACTTGAGTTGTTCGATGTTGATCATCTGGCGCTTCATCGGAATCGCCATGAACACGCCCAGCGCAGCTAGGCAGAACGTCCAGGCGGCGAGAATCGGCCAGGACATATGGGTGCCCGTCACGAGAAGATACGCTGCGATCGCCGAGCACATCGTGCCGCCCGTCGAGTATCCCGCGGAGCTTGCCGTCGACTGCATGCAGTTGTTCTCGAGAATCGACATGTCGGTCGGAAACCAGCTCGGGAACAGCGTTCGCAGGGTTTTGTAAATCGCGAAGCTGAGAATGCATGCGGTGATTGCGACGCCGAGTCCCCAACCGGTTTTGAGGCCGACATACAGGTTCGACAGCGACATGAACCCGCCCAGCAGCGAGCCCATGATGATGGCTCGCAGGGTCAGCTGTGGCATGTGGTCGCCCTGATACACGTTCTTGTACCAGTTCAGTTCGAGTTCTTCGGGAGTCAGTTTCTTCTCGTGTGTCGAATCCATCGATCGGTGCTTCCTTATCTTGGAATGTGTCTCTGGAAACCGGCTGTGCAAACCGTCCCGATTGTACCATCCGCGACAGGGCGGCCCACAGGTTCGCGGAAGTATACCACAGGTTTTCTTCTGGACGACCCGATAATTTTAAGGCAGGAATACGCCTAATTTGAGCCTTGTGGATGATGCGCTCGGCATCACATACAGGTCAACGTGCTCAATCCTCGTCATTGCGCGGTATGTATTGTCGTGCTATCGTCATAAACTTGACGGAATACATCCTGCAGGAGGTTTCACATGCCGTTTCAAAGGCTGACAAACGCTCTGCTCTTCGCTGCCCTGAGCATTCTGATCCCGGTCGTGTCGTTCGCCCAGGCGCCGAGTCTGGCTCCGTCCGACACATGTTATATAACTGTTCATACAGAATATGGCAACGAGACCTTCACGGTCATCCGGGACGGCAGGATCGAAGAGCAGTTTTATTTCGTTCCGGCACGGCCTCACGTCGCGGTCGAAACGAGGAACGGCAAGCAGATTCCAGTATTCCAGCTGCTTTCCTACCAGAGGAAAACCGAAGACTCAAAACTCGTGCAGGGGGGCGTTCTCCAATTCTCCGTTCAGATGGGCATCTCGGAAAAGACGGAAGCGGCCCTGCTCGATAAGATCCGGGGCAGATTCCAGCTCACCGACAAGGAGAAAAAGCACCGTCTCTCCCCCATTCCGATGAAAAGTGCCTCGATCTCGATGTATGAACTTGGCGGAAAGATGATGGATTCTGCCCCGATCAAGGAAGGGATCGCCCCGATTTTCGGCAACCAGCAGTATCCCTTCCAGCTGCATCTGACGGACCTCGGCGCCGACACGCTCGAGGCCCTGTGCACCGGTCGCGGCGGCGTGCCGGTCATCGTCACCTACACGTTCCTCGGCATGACCGAGCCGGGCGGGTTCAAGGTCGACGTGAACTGGGACGCATGCTTCAAGCACTTCAGCGCCGACGCGAAGCTGCGGGCAAAAGTCGGATACAAGATGCTCGGGGCCAACCTCGGCGCCGATCTCTCGACGATCCGCGAGCAGATGGTATCCAACGGCATGATCAAGATCTCGTCTCTTTCCAATGAAGCCATGACACCCGAACGCCTCGATGCCGCTATGACGCCGATTCTCCAGATGATCACCAAGGAACTGTTCGACGGCATCAAGGCGCCTGCCGCGATTCCCCCGGCTGCCGCGAAGGAAATCGCTCCGCCGGAAGGCGCGAAGGAAGCCTCTCCAGGGGTCGTCGACGGCGGGTCGAAGAAGTCTTCGGATTCATCGGGCACAACGACGGCGGTTGCCGGCGCCGCCGGGGAAGCCGCCTCGACCGCGGTGGCGGCGGCGGTTCCGGGCGTCGGAACCCTGATGAAGGTCGTGGACGTTATCCTGAGCACCGATTTCAAGGTCGGCGCGAGCTTCGCCCTCAAAGACGTGAAACTCGTAAGAAAAGGCACCATGACCTACACGTTCGACCGGCAGGCGATCGTCGAGCGCAAAACCTCGTTCGGCGGCCCGATCGGCATCGGCTCGTTCGACAAGAAAATCCGGGATGCCTGCATCACGGTGCTCCCCCCGGGGAACTGGGAAGCCGCCTATTTCATGCTGCCCCCGGTCGGCGACCCGGCGAAACTGGGATTCAAACAACTCAATCTCTCGGTACTGGCGACCTGTGACGGCGTCCCGATTTCCGGCATGAAGATGGAGACGGCGATTTTCAAGGCCACCACCGGATTCTGGCAGAACAAGTCGGGAAACGAGTGCCTGACGTTCCTGTTTCCGCTCAAGTCGATATACGATTCGCCTGAATATAAAAAAGATTCGACTAAATTCAACTTCCGTATCCAGCTCGAAGTCATCCCTGTCGCTGGGGCTTCGATCAAAGTCACGAGCGAGCTGCCGATGTTCGATGGCGATCTCGCGATGGCGCCGCCCACGGAACTTCTCCAACCCGTCTCGATATCGGCCGAGTGTGTCAGTTTCGGGCCGCAGGATGATGAGATATTCTTTGTGAAAGGCACCTTGAAGGCAAACCAGTATGGGTTTTCATTCAAACTCACGGAAAACCTTCCGTCCCAGGGCTTTCTAATCCCCAGGGACACCCGCGAGGTGAAGCTGACGGGCCTGCAGTTCTTTTCCAAAAAAGGGAAAAAAATCGACTGGCGCTTCAACAACAGAGAACTGCATGACCGGTATCCCGATCTCGACATCATGCTGTTCGATTCCGACTGGCAGGAGAAGCCCGCTGCCGAGTCGCTCGAGCCGATACCGTAACGGGCCGTCTGATCATTTCCGAACGTTCCGATAGCATAGGGTTATACATTATAAAGCGAGGCATATATGAGTATTCAGCGTTCGTTTTTCTGTGCCATGTTGTTGATCGCGTTTCTCACGTTCCTGCACCCCGCGGCTGGCCAGGTGCCCAGCCTGGCGGCTTCCGACCAGTATGTCGTGACCGTGCCGACCGAGGCTGGCGACGAAACGTTCACGATCATCCGTGACGGCCGGCTCGAGGAGCAGTTCTACTACATTCCCGTGCGCCCCATCGTCGCCTGGCAGACGAGCGGCAACAAGCGGATTCCCGTTTTCAGCCTCCTGAAATACCAGAGAAAAAACGCCGATGACAAACTCGTTCAGGGCGCGCTACTCCAGATGTCCATGGTGATGGGCGTCACGGGCCAGACCGTCGACAAACTCCTGGCCAAGATCAAAGACGCCATCAAGCTGTCCGACCCCTCGAAGAAGATCAAGCTGTCCCCGCTCCAGCTCAAGAGCGCTCTCGTCACCGTGTATGATCTCGGCGGCGAGATGCTCGACCAGGCCCCGCCCAGGGAAGGCGTCGGCCCGATCTTCGGAACACAGCAGTATCCCTTCATGCTCAAGCTGAAAACCCTCGGCGCCGACGCGATGGAAGCCCTCTGTCGCAAGCGCGGCGGTCTTCCCGTCCTGATCACCTACACGTTCCAGGGAATGACGCCCAAGGGCGGCTTCAAGGTCGAGGTGAACTGGGATGCCTGCTACAAGCACTTCAGCAGCAACGCCCAGCTGAACGCGGAAGTCGGGAACATCGTCTGCAGCCGAGGCATCGGGGCCGATATTTCCAAAATCCGCGACGAGATGCTGAGCAACGGGATGATCAAGATCACGTCACTCGCTAATGAATCGATCACGCCCGAACAGATCGACGACATGATGGGCTCGATTCTGCCGCTCATCACCAAGGAACTGTTCGAGCAGCTCAAGCCGCCGGCAACGATCACGCCAGCCTCCGTCAAGGAAGTGACGGAAGAAAAAGCGTCGCCCGTCGTTTCCGCCCTTAAGGGAATCGGCGAAACCGCGTATCTCCTGCTCGGCGCCGCCAAGTTCAATTTCAAGAGTTCGTATGCCATGAAGGATGCGAAGTCCGTGAAAAAGGGCACCGTCACCTATACCTTCGACAGGCAGGCGATCGTCGACAGAACGGCTGCATACGGCGGCCTGCTGGGCATCGGCGAGTATTCAAAAGACATTCAGGACACCTGCATCACCACCCTCGCCCCGGGCA
>MWAR01000488.1 GCA_002068715.1 bacterium ADurb.Bin374 | reverse complement strand
TCGGCGAACGGGGCCCAGTGGTCGGGGTTATCCGGGATCGTGACCGTTTTTGTCGTTTTCCTGCGTTTCAGGTCGATAACCATATTCCTGGTCATGGTCAGCATCCAGCTCTTGAACTTCGATTGCCCGGCGTAGGTTCCAGCGCACTGGGATATCTTCAGAAATATTTCCTGGGCAATATCTCGAGCGGTTTCCCAGTTGCCGCACAGACTGGCCGCGTAGCGGACGACAAGGCCGATGTGCCTGAGGAAAAGAACTTTGAAAGCTTCGACCCTTCCCTGACGAAACAGATCCATCAGGGCATCGTCGGAAGCGGACTCGATAGCGGGTGGAACAGGGATGGGCATGACTGACGGCAGGTCAGAAACGATCAGGTGTCATAGTGATACAGGTTCCAGGTTTTCATGATGCTCACGAGTTTTTTCGCATACGACGGATCCGTGGCGTAGCCGCACCGCTGGAGCTGGGCGGCGAACATGTCCGGATTGTCCTTGTATGCCATCGCAGGTCGATAGCGACTTCCCTAAAGCAGTTTCGAGTGATCGTCAATGGATTCGGACCAGATGTTGTAGGCGCGGAACGTCCCTTGGACCGTGACATAGCGGCCGTTGATATACTCGCGGGTTGGCGTGCTCACCGAGCCGGCCGGGCCGGTTCCCTTGATGCCGAAGAGGTTTTTGGCGCTGCCGATCGTCGAGGAACCCCAGCCGGTTTCGAGTGCAGCCTGGGCGATCGTGACCGACGCGGGCACGCCAGTGCGGGCCATCGACTGCTTCGCGGCGGGGCCGATGAGTCTGACGAACTTTTCAGGCGCTAGTTTCCCGCCTTTCCAGGCATTGAGTTCCGCCGAATCGACGCCGAGGTTCGCCTGGGGAGGGTTGAGCTGGGGCGCAGGTCCAGGGGACTGCTGGTTACTGCCGGGAGAGGAGGATTTCTTCTGTTCAGCTTTGTTGGCTGGAGGACCGCCGATCGTAGTGATTATGTTCCCGAGTTCTTTGAAGAGATTGGACAGGGCATCGAGGAAGCTGATCAGCGACTCGACGACGAGGGAAACGGGTGTGTCGGCCTGAGTTCCCGAACCGGCCTCCACCGCTGTCGACGTGACCGTCGAGGTCTGGCGTGCGGGTTGCGTGTCCTGTTCGGGAACAAAGCCGCCGAGTCCTTCGTCGAAGGCAAAAACGATGTTTCCGAGACCGAGGAGGACGATTGCCAGGAAAGAGGCGAGAAGCTTCCGGACGATATTGCTAGGGTTGCCGCGATCTGTTTTCATCGGATGTCCCCTTTTCCCGTGGTTACTCGAACATGTATGGTTCGTGATGTTTACCCGGCCGATGTTTCTCGAGACGGTTCGCATGTCGCGAGAACCATATGCTGTAACAAACGTATCGTTTGAAGGGGATGTTACACGTATTTGGTTCGCACGTCATCCGGCCGATCAGCCGCACTTCGAATATCCGCATCGCTTGCAGATGACGCAGCCGCTTTCATGCTCCAGTCGCTCGCCACAGTCTGGACACCCGGTCGGGGCGCGGTCGCCATCGATCAGGCTCTCGGCCGGCTGGCCCTTGCCGGCGGCGGCGCCGGACGAGGGCGGGGGCGTCTGGGGCCGGAGCTGGTTCGCCTTGCAGGAAAGATAGTATTCCTCGATGGCCCGGCCGATGGCGTCAGGGCAGGAGAGGACCTTGATGCCATTTGCCGGCCCGCCGCGCTTGAGCGTCGACATGCACCGGATTCCCTTGAGCTGGTCGATGATCTCCTGCACGTCGATGCCGGCGCGCAGGGCGAGCGAGGCGAGACGGGCCGACGCTTCGGACTGTGACGGGCAGCCGCCGCCGCGTCCGAGGCTGGTGAACACCTCGCAGAGCCCCGTTTCATCAGCGTTAACAGTGACATACAGGTTGCCGCACCCGATTTTGTATCGCTCGGTCGCGCCAATAGTCCGCTCCGGCCGCGGCCGAGGCATGATGCTGACCTGGACCCCGGTTGACAGACCTTCGGGGACCGGCTGGCCGGGCTTCGCCGCTTTTCCCTGGCCCGCGCCGAGGTTCAGCACCTGCTCTTCGCGAGACCCGTCGCGGTACACCGTGATGCCCTTGCAGCCGAGAGTGTGCGAAAGGCGGAACACGGTCTCGACATCCTTGATCGTGGCTTCGTGTGGGAAGTTCACCGTCTTGCTGACCGCGTTGTCGGTGTATTTCTGGAACACCGACTGCATGCGCACGTGCCATTCCGGCGAGATTTCGTGAGCCGTCACGAACACCCGCCTGACCGCTTCAGGGACCTCCGTCAGATCGTGCAGATGCCCCTGTTTTGCGATTTTTTCAAGAAGTTCGGGTGTGTAGAAGCCCTGTTCCTTAGCGATCGCGAGGAAATCCTCGTTGACCTCGATCAGGTGCTCCTTATCGAGCACGTGCTTCTCGTAAGCGACGGCGAACAGCGGCTCGATACCGCTGGAACAACCTGCGATGAGGCTGATGGTGCCGGTGGGGGCGATCGTCGTCGTCGTTGCATTGCGCACTGGTGGCATGCCACGTTTTTCGAGCGCGGAGCCGGCGTAGTTGGCGAACGGGCCTCGCTCGCGCGACAGCTCGATCGAGGCGTTCCATGCTTCGCGCTTGAAGAACCGCATCACGTCTTCCGCCAGCGTCAGGGCAGCCTCGGAATTGTAGGGAATGCCCATGCGAAGAAGCAGGTCGGCCCAACCCATCACGCCAAGGCCGATCTTGCGGTTGGCCTTTGTCATCGTGTCGATCGCCGGGATGGGATACTTGTTCACCTCGATGACGTTGTCGAGGAACCGGGTGGCGAGCGTGATGACGCCGGCCAGCCGCTCGTAGTCGACGCGCGCAGCGCCGCCTTCCCTGATGACGAAGTTGGCGAGATTGATCGAGCCGAGATTGCAGGATTCGTAGGGCAGAAGAGGCTGTTCGCCGCAGGGATTGGTCGATTCGATCATGCCGACGTTGGGTGTCGGCTGATCGCGGTTGATCCGGTCGATGAAGACGACGCCGGGCTCACCGTTGCGCCAGGCCCGTTCGACGATCATGTGAAATACCTTTGAGGCCTTGAGCGACCCGGCGGTCGCCTTCGTGCGCGGGTTGATCAGATCGTATTCGGTGTCCTTCTCGAGGGCTTCCATGAACAGGTCCGTGACGGCGACCGAGATGTTGAAGTTCGTCAGGCTGTTGTTGTCTTCCTTCGACTTGATGAACTCGATGATGTCGGGGTGGTCGACGCGCAGGATGCCCATGTTCGCCCCGCGCCGGGCGCCACCCTGTTTGATCGTGTCGGTGGCGACGTTGAACACCTTCATGAACGAGATCGGGCCGGAGCTGACGCCGCTGGTGCTGGCCACGGCATCGTTCGCCGGCCGGAGCCGCGAGAAGCTGAAGCCGGTGCCGCCGCCGGACTTGTGGATCAGGGCGGCCTGCTTGATGGCGTCGAATATCCCGTCCATCGAGTCCTCCACCGGCAGGACGAAACATGCGGAAAGCTGTCCGAGCGGCTTTCCGGCGTTCATGAGGGTGGGGCTGTTGGGAAGAAAATCCATGCCGGTCATCAGTTCGTAGAACATCGGTTCGAGCTGATCGACCTTGTATGGTGAGCCGGGAAAGCGGTCTTCGGCTTCAGCGATCGCCTTCGCGACCCGGTGGAACAGCTGTTCAACCGTTTCGATCGGCTGTCCGTCAGGCCCGCGCGTGAGATAGCGCTTGGCGAGGACCTTCTGGGCATTGGCTGAAATCCGGGGCATCAGGCTTGTCGAGGCGGTGGCGGTCATGTCGGTCTCCTGTGTGATCTCTGGTCGGTAGGCAATACACGCGCGAAAGGATCAGCGCATGACGGATTCGAGAAGGGGCTTGAGGTCCGAGATCGGAACCAGGACTTTCTCCACGGCTCCTAGGGAAACCGGAAGGATCAGCTTGATCGCGTCCCGCTGGCGTTTCTTGTCGTGAAGAATAGCATTTGCTATGGCATCCGGTGTGTATTCGCGGGGGAGCTCGACGGGCAGACCGAACTCCTTCAGCAGCGAGGTGAGGCTCTCGGTGTAGTCCTCCTTGAGCAGGCCGCGGGCACGCGAGACGGAGAGCGCGGTCAGCATGCCGAGGCCGACGGCTTCCCCGTGATGGTGGCGGAGGTAACCGCCGAGTGCTTCGTAGGCGTGGCCGAACGTGTGGCCGAAGTTGAGGGAGGCCCGGCTGCCCGTCGTGTCGAGCTCGTCGGCTTCGACGAACGTTTTCTTGATGTGCAGCGAGCGGCGCACGAGCCGCTGCATGAGCGGAAGATCGCGGGCCTTGATCGAGGCGCAGTTCTTCTGGATGAACTTGAAATACGGGGCGTCGGCGATCGCGCCGTGCTTCACGGCCTCGACGATACCGTAGGAGAGCTGGTTGAGCGGCAGGGTGCGGAGGGCCGAGACATCGATGCCGAGCAGCGCCGGCTGGTGGAAGGTGCCGATGAGGTTCTTCCCCTCGGGGAGGTTGACGCCGTTCTTGCCGCCGAGCGACGCGTCGATCATGGCCAGAAGGGATGTCGGCATCAGGACGAGCGGAAGCCCGCGCATGTAGACCGACGCGGCAAAGCCGGCGAGATCGCAGACGACGCCCCCACCGAGCGCTATGACCGGGCTTTTACGGTCGAGTCCCGCCTCGAGGAATTTCGGGAACAGCGATTGGGCTGTTTCGAGCGTCTTGTGCGTCTCGCCATCGGGCAGGATCGCCTCGTGCGTTTCAAATCCCCTGGTGCGGAGTTCGGCGATCAGCGGCTGAAGATACCAGCGCGCCACGGTCTCGTTGGTGACGACTATGCATCTCTTGTGCAATCCCAGCCGCGACATCCGGCCGACAATCTCCGAAAGGATGTCATGCCCGAGAAGAATATCGTGCGACATCTGCCTCGCAAACGAAAGTTTCTGTGTTTCCATACCCCTCTAGATACCCCATTCTCCCGATTTTGCGCAATGGTACCCCTGACCCGAAAAGGCACGTCGCACCACAGAGACACAGAAATTCTGCCTTCAACGCAATGGTGCGCAGGGGCGGGTTTCAACCGCGCCCTTCCCACGCCCCGATGCGCAGGGGCGCTTCGTGAAGCGCCCGGAATACGTCGTCGGAAAACGTTTTCACGCCTGCAGGATGAGTTTCGGGGCGAAGAACCGCAGGGCGTTCTCGCGGAGGATCTGTGCCATTTCATCGGGGTCGGCGCGCCGCACCTCGCATAGTTTCCTGAACGTATGCCCGATCAGCGAGGGATCGTTCCGCTTGCCCCGGAATGGAATCGGCGTGAGATAGGGACAGTCGGTTTCGAGATGGATCCGATCGTCGGGGAGGAACCTGAAGATCGTCCGGGTATCCTCGCTTTTCGGGTAGGTCAGGGGCCCGCCGATCGAGAAGGAGAAGCCGGCATCGAGAGCCCGCCTCGCGGTTTCCATGTCGCCCGAAAAACAGTGGAGCAGGACGCGGGGCGGTTTGGGCTCCCCTTCGATGAAATGGAAGAAATCGCCGAACGCCTCGCGGATATGCACGATCACGGGAACGTCGAGCTCGGCGCCAAGCCGCCACTGGGCGAGAAACACCTCGCGTTGGGTCTCGCGGGGCGAAAAGTCGTAGTGGTAATCGAGCCCGATCTCCCCGATCCCGAGTGTGCGCGGGTCGCCGGCAAGGCGCCTGAGCTCACCCGGCGAAGAGGCGTCCCACTTCTTCGCGTCGTGCGGGTGCACCCCGAGGTGCTGAGCCACGTCGATTTCCAGTCGGGCGAGGCCCGGTTCCGATGGCTGCACGGCCTGCCCGGCTCATCGTCGTCGCTGCTGCGCGCCGCCCGCGAGCACCACAGCAATACCGCCTGGGTGGTCTCGGCCGAGCAGGTGCTCGACGAGCGATGGTTCGGATCGAAGGTGCTCCCCGAGGTGCGGGCGCGGCTCGGCGACGTGGCGCTCGTGGCCCGCGAGCCGGTCGCCTACGACGATCCGACCGACACCGGCCCCTACGAGCTGATCGGCCGCCACGGTTCGATGACGTCGGCCGAGGTCTACGTGCCGCTGCTCGTCGCCGGTCGCTAAGCCCCCGGTGGTGGTCGTCGGTGCCGCGAGCTCGCACCCGGGCGGCCCCGACGAAACCCGTATGCTCCACGTCATGTCCAGCACCGAGGATCCCTCCGCGTCCGTTGCAAGCACGAACGGCGGTCTCGCCATGCCGGAACTTGTCACTCCGGACGGCGTCGCCGAGTCCTCCGCCGAGGAGTCAGGCCCCGACATCGAGTCGCCCGGCAAGATCATCCGGATCGGTGGCATGGTCAAGCAGCTCCTCGAAGAGGTGCGCAACACGACCCTCGACGAGGCTGCGCGCGACCAGCTTCGCGACATCTACGAGAACTCGGTCACCGAGCTGAAGTCGGCGCTCTCGCCGGCGCTCGGCGACGA
>MWAR01000487.1 GCA_002068715.1 bacterium ADurb.Bin374 | reverse complement strand
CGGTGCTGAACGAGCTCGGATTCAAGGATTTCCACATCCATCTAAACCACCGCCAGCTCCTCCGGTGCCTGATCTCCGCGGCCGGACTCCGGCCGGACCAGGAGGAAACGGCTCTCGTCGCCGTCGACAAGATGGACAAGATCGGCGAGGAAGGCGTGCTCAAGGAGCTCCAGACGCGCGGCATCAGCGATGCATCCGCGTCCCTGCTTCTCGAGATGCTCCGCCGGCCGGAAGGTCTCGACGAAGCCGGCGAACTCGCCCGCCTCGAATCGCGGCTGAGCGGTATCGAGGGCGCATCCGCCCATATCATCCAGCTTCGCGAACTGCTCGCCGTCTCGGCCCATACGCCGGCCGGCGCTCATCTGCGCATCGACGCAACCCTGGCCCGAGGCCTCGGATACTACACCGGCCCGATCTTCGAGATCCGGTCGGCGCTTGCCAGCGGCAGCCTCGGCGGAGGCGGCCGGTATGACAATCTCATCGGCATGTTCCGGGGCCAGACCATTCCGGCCGTGGGTTTCTCGATCGGGTTCGAGCGGCTCGTGATGGTCATGGAGGAAAAAGGCCTGTTCGGCAATCTCGCCGTCGGTCCTGAAGTCATGCTCTGCCGCTTTGACGACGTCGCCCCGGCAGAAGCCCTCAAGGCCGCCGCCACCCTCCGCGCCGCCGGCGTGAAAGTGGAGGTATATCCGGAAACCCCGAAACTAGGGAAACAGCTCGCTTACGCCGAATCGGCCGGCGCCCGCATCGCTGCCATTCTCGGCTCATCGGAAATCCAGTCAGGAAACATCACTCTGAAACATCTGTCGACGGGAGAACAACTGACGATGCCCGCGAGCGAAGCTCCCGGCAAAATCAGGGGCTGGCTTCATCCCTGAGCGGAAGTCGCCCCCACAGACCGGCGGCCCGATCACACGTGATCGGGCCGCCGTCGTTTCGCACATTCGATCACTTCGCAGAGCGACGCTCCCAGGTGTCTTCCAGGCGCTCGAGTTCGTCGTGGCGGATCTTCTCGGATCTGGCCTTGAAGATCTGTTCCAGGGTATCCAGTTCAGCGATGAGGCCGGTTCCGAAGTAGTATTTCAATTCGTCCCGGGAGCTTCGATACAGGGTCGGTCCCTGATCGAGGCAGACCAGAGACCGGTCGATGACTTCATCCATGGCATGAAGCAGGCCGTCGTCGAACGTGACGGGAAACAGGCAGCTCACCATCGGCTTGATCTCATGATAGTCGATCCCCTGCTGCAGACAGAAGGAATGAAGCAGACAGCCGCGCTTTCCTCCCTCGCGATTCAGGAAGATGCACCGCTCTCCGACGGTCATCGTCCTGACAAAGGAGCCTCCGGGGAACTCCGGATCATCGACGGATGTCGGCTGAAAGAAATCTTTCGGATTGATGCCGGTGAAGTCCCTGATCTGATCCGCATGTTGCATGATTCTCCGGCCATTCAGGGCATCGACGTCGACGCCATAGGAACAGCAGGAATCATGACAGAACCCGCACTCGAGGCAGTTGCCGAACGAGCGCTTCTCGAAAACTTCCGAGTCGACCGTTGAAACGACGGGAACCGCGTATCTCGAAGGGTATCTCGTGGAAAGTTGGAATATCACCGGCGTTGCCCCCTGCTTCAGTATGCGCTTTCCGAGGCGGCTTCCGCCGTGCGTCTTCCAGGGCGGTCGCCACTGGCGCGAACTCTAGCATTTCACGGGGGCTGCGTAAACGCCATCTCCGCCTGTCGCCGTCCGGACGCGCCTCAATACGCCGAACTATCGTATCGGCACTCGCCGGGTCTCATCCGCGCGCGCCCGTTCTGCTTCGGGCGTGGGGCAAGACGGTCCCGCAAGAGGGAACCTGATGTCCCGACAGCAGCAAGGATGCAAAAAGGTAATGATTTAAAATCTCTTGATATACATTACGAGGTCGTCGCCGGGCTTGTAAAAATCGCGAATACGGGCATCCTCGGTGTAGCCGCGGCCGAGATAAAACTTTCTCGTCGGATCGTACAGCGGTTTGCCGGATGTCTCGCAGACGAGCATGCGGGCGCCGCGCTTCTTGACGTCGTTCTCGCTCCATTCGAGCAGGGCTTTGCCGGCGCCGGCGCGCTGCACGCGCGGATCGACGACGATCCAGTACAGATCCCAGGTTCCTTCCGTGAGCGGACGCAACCCGTGGCAGGCATAGCCGACCGCGCGGCCGTCCTGTTCTGCGACGGCAAAATAATAATCCGTCTGGCCGGGCTGTGTCAGGGCGACATCGACCAGTTCCAGCGCGACGACGGTTTCCTCTTCCGAGAAGAAGCCTGTCGCACGGACCATCGATTCAATGGTGGACCGGTCAGTCGGCCGAAGTTCGCGAATCAGAGAAGTCATTTCGATTTCAATGCCGTGCGGACGATCTGCTCGATAGCATCGTCATAAGTGAGCCCCATCTGCGGGAGAGATTTCACGAATCCGGTATCCGGAGCGATATCTGGATTCGGGTTCAGTTCGAGAATCCATGGTTTGCCGTCTGCATCTACACGCAGGTCGAGGCGGGCATACCCTCGGAGATCGAGAGCCGAGAAGGCGGTCGCGGCCAGCTTGCGCACTTCCGCATCGAGTGCCGGTTCCAGAATGGCAGGAGCCTTCACCGGGGTTTTCATGAACTCTTCCGACTCTTCGCTCCACTTGGCGTCGTAGGTCAGAATCTTCGGCCGGTCGGGGGGAAGATCGGAGTAATCGATCTCATTGATGCCGAAGCGAAGGCCGTCTTCAGTCGCAAGAATCGCAACGTTCAGCTCGCGACCGTCGATATACCGCTCGATCAGCACAGGCAGGCCGAACCGGTCGAACAGGAGCTCGAACCGGTCTTTCGCCGCTTCGACGTCGTAGACGACGCTTCCGAAGTCGATGCCGAGCGAGGCATCCTCGGTCGACGGTTTGAGAATCGCCGGCCAATCCTGCCATCCGTCGAGGCCCCGCGAATCGTAGAGGGCTGCGAACGGCGGCGTCGGCAAACCGACATCGCGCAGGAGCCGTTTCGTGCAGATCTTGTCGAGAAGCAGAACCAGCGCCTCGGGCGTGTTTCCGGTGCAAGGGACCTTCAGCCAGCGGAGCAGGAACGGGACGGCCGCCTCGAGGCGGCTGTTTCCGCCGATCGTCTCGCACAGGTTGAACACCGCATCGGGCTTGAACTCGTGGACGGCGCGGAGCAGCGGCCCCGGGTCGGCCCCCACGAGCAGGGGCACGACCTGGTGGCCGCGGCGTTCCAGGGCCGACCGGACCGCGGTGGCGGCATGTTCGACACCGCGGTCGGAAGCGGCTTCGCCTTCCCAGCGTTCGACGATGGCCGGGGCGTTGACGAGGATCAGGACGCGCATTTGAGCTCGGCGCGCTGCTGCATCAGCAGACCCTGCCGGGCAAACGACACGTCGAGAATCTCGCCGATCAGTTCACGGTAGGTCATTCCCGTCGCCTTGGCCAGGATGACCAGATCGCCCTTCACCGGCGACAGGCCAGGCAGCGGGTTGCACTCGAGGAAGCGCGGCTTGCCCATGGCGTCAAGCCGCACGTCGACGCGCGCGAAATCACGGCACTCGAGAGCCTTGTAGGCATCGATCGCGACTTTATATATTTGCTTCAATACTTCTGGAGAAACACGAGGCGGGATGTGGTAGTCGACCTGGTTGAGATAGTCCCGCTTCGTTTCGAGCGAATAGACGAACTCCTCGAGCGGAACGTTACGCGGCGCGATCTCCATGGCCCCGATAACGCGCGGCATGTCGTTACCGACAACACCGACGGTGCACTCGAGTCCCGGCAGGAACTCCTCGGCCAGGACCGGGCCGTTGTATGCATCGATCAGGGCCGCGATGCGCTCTTTCGCGCCTTCCGGCTCGGTGATACGCGAGGTGTTCCGGATCCCCTTGCTCGATCCCTCGGCGTTCGGCTTCACCAACAGCGGGAAGCTGAGGCCGGTCAGGTCGATCTTGCGCGGGTTCTTGAACAGGCGGCCATTCGCCATCGGGACGCGACCGGTCGCGACACGCTTGGCGAGTTCCTTGTCGAGGGTCACGCCGAGCGTGATGGCATCGGAGCCCGAGTAAGCAACGCCAAGCATCTCGGCAACAGCCGGCACCTGGGACTCGCGGCATCTTCCGCGAAGCCCCTCGGCGATGTTGAACACGAAATCGTATTTTCCGCGGGCAAGAGTCTCGGGGAATGTGCTGTCAGCCTCGAGCACGTCGACCGTGTGGCCGAAACTTTCTATTGTATTCGCTATAGCAGCTGCCGTCTCGGGTGAGTCGAACTCTTCGTATTCGTCATCGGGACCGCCGAATCCGCTCTGATACCTGTCGCTTCTGTTCACCGCAAGTGCCACTCTCATCATCGCACCTCCGTCCTGATCTTGTTTCCGCCGGTCTGAACCGGGGTGCCGGAGGTCGTATCGAGCTTCAGCGATCCTGCAAACGTACTCCCAGGGGTTTCTTGATCCATTTCGTTTTTGTTTCTAAGGCCGGCCTCCCGACCGTCCCTCCGCTCACCCTCGCCGGGTGTCACGGAGTCCTCATGAGCCTTGCGGCCCCGTGCATATCGTGAAATGCCCTATGCAGCTTGGCCTCCCTGGGTTACCGCCTGGCCACGGGATTCGGGGCAAATAAAAAAGCCTCCCTCGACGGGGAAGCGTGAAATCACGATTTGAACCGGGACCAGTCCGCAGCGTCGCCTCAGCCGGTGACGCCGCGAAATCAGCGATGAGGGTTCTTCACCTGTCATGGAACTGTCGTTTGCCTGCCTTTTCGTTTTCTGTGCTTTTCTGTCTCGGCTCGCCCGATGCTCTTGTTTGAGAGGCATCAGAAGGTCTCCTTCACGAGCGTCAACTCCTTATAGCATCAGGAATCTCATCCCACAAGGGGAGCCCTGAAAAATGTATAAAAATTTCGCACGATGCTGAATCGGCATCGCAGATATCAGCATTTAAGCACTTCTAAGCAGATGTCGGGTGCTGACGAACCATAATTTTTCCTGGACTCGTCTATACGCCGTTTTTTACCCGTATTCCACGCAGACGGTCGGCGATACCTTTTCCGATATCGCGCTCATGAATGAGCCGCAAACTGCCGATAAGCCTTATGGAACAGAAAAAATGTTTTGCCTGGAGGCTTGAAATGAACGTCGGCACCATCCTTCCCCGCTCACAGCAACTCGACTCGGCCCGCTCCCGCAACCGTGATTCCGAGCCGGCCATAAGCTTCGACAGCACCGAGCGCCGCATGGAGCACTCCTCCTTCCAGAGCTCAGACATTCTCCAGGACTTCTGGAATCTCACCCAGCGGATGTCGCGCCAGGACCAGATGTCGCTCGCTTCGACCGTCCTGGCTTCGCAGGCCAACCAGGACGGCATCTCCAGCGACGCCCGCTCCTTCATCGCCAATTTAAAGACCCGGTTCAGCCCGTCCGAGATCGAGACGATCCGCGGCATGTTCGAGAAACATGCATCTCTCAAAAGCAAATCGGACGCGCAGATCCAGGATCTCTGGAACCAGATCCAGCAGGTTTTGTCAGGCAACAAGACGGAAGAAACCGGCGACAGTCTCACCGAAAACGATTCGCGACCGCTTCTCAGATCACCCGAAGAAATCTACTTCCAGACCACTCTCAATACGATCGATCGTGTGAACAAGGTTCTGGCTCTCTGAGTTTCCGATCTCCGTTCTCTCGTCCTCTCTCAACCCTCTTTTGAAATCCTCCTTTTACTTTCTCCCCCTCTTCCGGACAGAAGAGGGGGCTTTTTTTCGCCCCCGATCCCGCAGGATTCGAGAATCAGCAGGTCTCGATTGAGGAATCGATAAAAAACGCGGCGCCGGAATTTCGGCGCCGCGCGGCTTGTGATATATCTATTACAATTATTTTTTCTCGGTCTGTTCTTCGGTTGCCGCTGGCTTCTGCGCGGTTGCGGCGGGGAGTTTGGAAATCTCTTCGAGGAACCCCTGCAGGTCCCTGAAGCCGACGATGCGGTTCACTTCACGCCCGTCGGTGTCGAGGAACAGAATGGTCGGGAACCCTTCGACCTTGTATTTGTCGACCAGCTCACGGTTCTTGTCGGCATCGATCGCCACGAGGACCAGCTTTTCACCGGCAGTCTTCTTGAACTCGTCGGTCGAAAACACTTCGTCCTTCAGCTTGGTGCACCAGCCGCACCAGGTGGCCGTGAAGTCGACCATCACGATCTTGGAATCGGCGCCACCCTGCTTGAGGCCTTCGTCGATGTTCTCGAGCCAGCCATCTTCGGCGGCAGAAGCCAGCATCGGCATTGCAACAAGAGTCAGGACGGCAAACAGCGTCATCAACAGTTTTTTCATGCGTTTTTCACCCCACTTCGATATCGGAGATTCTCTCT
>MWAR01000486.1 GCA_002068715.1 bacterium ADurb.Bin374 | reverse complement strand
CGGGCCGGCGTCCGGTCGTCACCGGCGTGCCAGGGGGCCGGCGTCCGCGCCGGGCGGGACTGGTATGACGCCTGGCTTTGGGGCCGATTTCCGGTCTGGGCCGGTCTGCGTGCGGGAGCCTGGGTCCGCTGGCGGGCCACGGCGGCAGCGCGGACGGCTTCCTTTTCGAGGCGGCGGGTTTCCTCGGCGAGGATGCGGGCGTTCTTCGCCTCGGTCTTGGCCCGGGCGCGCGCGCGTTCCTCGGCCTTGCGGGCCCTGATCGCCGCGATCCGTTCGGCCAGCGGGATTTCCAGCCGTTCGGCCGTCTTCTGGGTGTAATCGAACTCGGCAAGCGTCGCGCGGGGCAGGCGCTTTGCCAGGTGCCGCTCGATCTGGCGCAGGTCGTTTTCCTCGTCGGGCGCGACCAGCGTCCAGGCGTCGCCGACCATCGATGCGCGGGCCGTGCGGCCGATGCGGTGGATGTAATCCTCGACGATGTGCGGCACGTCGAAGTTCACGACGTGGGAAAGCGCCTCGATGTCGATGCCGCGCGCCGCGATGTCGGTCGCGACGAGCACCCGGTATTCGCCGCTCTTGAAGCCGGCGAGGGCCTCGGTGCGCTGCTGCTGGCTGCGGTTCCCGTGGATGCGGGCGCAGGGCACGCCGTTCTTGTCGAGGAAGTCGGCAAGCCGGTTCGCCCGGTGCTTGGTGCGCGTGAACGCGAGCACATTTTTGATGTTCGGGTCTTCGAGCAGTTTGAGGAACAGCTTCGTCTTCAACTCGGACGAAACGGGATAGAGCGTCTGGGAAATGCCGGTCGCCGGCTTCGAGGGCCGCTCGATGTCGATCGCGACCGGGTTCCTGAGCATCTCGCGCGACAGTTCGGCAATCGGGGCGGGCATCGTCGCCGAGAAGAACAGGGTCTGGCGCGGCGTTGCCGGCAGGTGTCGCAACACGCGCCGGATGTCGGGCAGGAAGCCCATGTCGAGCATGCGGTCGGCCTCGTCGAGAACCAGGACATTGATGTCGGCGAGTTTCGCGTAGTCATACTGGAAATGGTCGAGCAGGCGGCCGGGCGTCGCGACGATGACCTCGTCGCCGCGCTCGAACGCGGCCTGCTGGGGCCCCATGCCGACGCCGCCGAACACCGGGGTGATGCGGAGCGCCGTATGCCGGGCCAGTTCGGAGGCATGCTCGGCGATCTGGGCGGCGAGTTCGCGGGTGGGCGACAGGACGAGCGCGCGGGTCCGTCCGGCGCCGCACTGAAGGAGACGGTTCAGGATCGGCAGCATGAACGCCGCCGTCTTGCCGCTTCCCGTCATGGCGCAGGCCAGCACGTCGCGCCCCAGGAGGGCCGGCGGAATCGACTGGGCCTGGATGGGCGTCGGGCGCGCGAAGCCGAGGTCGGCAAGACCCTGATTCAGAGCCGGGAACAGGTTGAACCCGGCGAACTCGGTCACGGCCGGGATCGGGGTCGAAGCCGCCGCAACCGGCGCGGGCTGTGACGTCGCGGGCCGTTCGGCATGCGGGGTGAAGGGCCGTCCGGCTGGCTGCCGGCCGGAGTCATTCCGGTGATGGGGTGTGGCGCCGCGATGCTCGCCGGCTCTGTGTGTCGTGTGCGTGGAAAAAGCGTTGCGTGAGTTATTCTGGGACATGGAAATAAATGAAAAACCTTTCCCGGCGCCGCAAAAAAAGCGTCAGTGCGCCGGCTCCTCCGGCGGAGGGGAGAAACGGTGGATGCGCCGGTCAGGCCGCCGTCCGGGCCATGATGGCCCCGTGGAAGCGAAGGATCGTCAGACCTCTTCGCGGGCCGGATGCTTCCGGCCGGTCACCAATTGCAAAAATATGCATCGTGTGACTTATATGAGGATAACACACTCTTTCGCGCATGGCTACAAAAAACGGCGGCACCGCCGGAAAAAGGAGCGGCCGGAAGGCGTGTGACACGCTCCGGCGGCGAGCCGGCGGGAGGATGCAAGATGCGCACATTCACGACGTTTTTTCTGTTGCTCGGCCTGATTCTGAGCCCCGGCGCGTTCGCGGAAGAGGCGCTCGATCTCGCTGGGATGGCGAAGATCCTGAAGGAGGCTCAGAAACTGCACGGTAAGCCGACGCCGAAGGCGCTGACGACGAAGGGCGGGGCGCTCGACAAGGGCGGCTACGACCCCAACGTGTTTCTGGCGCTTTTTCCGCGGCTGGGCATCGCGTCAGGGCAGGCCCTGGACTTCGTATACGATCTTCAGGAACTCGGCGGGCATCCCGTCGTCTACGCACGGCCCAAAGACCAGACGCCATTTCCCGGCTTCGCCGAATTCAAGAAAATATATCCAAAGAGATATTTCATAGGCGACGCGACCCGATACGATCCCGTATATCTCGGCAGTATCGTGGCCGACGGCACGCCGGATGGTTTCCTTCAGCTGGCGATCATGGTGCTGACGGGCGAGCAGTTCTATACCCACTGGCACGCCGTGTATTACCTGTTTCTTCCGATCCTCGACCAGGAGACGTTCAACGGCATTCTGAGGGCGTACAAGAAAGAAGATGCCGAGAAAGGGCGCGCGATCGACTTCCGGCCCCGAGTCTTCCTGGATCAGAAGCAGGCACGCGTGGAATACCTCGTTTTCAGCGAATGGACTGGCATCAAGCGCATCGTCTGGACGGTGAGCCGGGAATTTCCCCATCGCCTCGTTTCCGTCGAGGAAAAGGTGCTTCTGCCCTACAAGAGCCCGATTCAGTTCTGAAAAGCTTCAGTCGCCGGCAACGGAGCGACCGGGGGCGTCACTCGAAGAACTCCATCGAGGGCGTGCGCCCGCGCTCGTCACGGGCGAACGGGTCTCGTTCCGGGTTCGGATCGTTCGGCGGAACGTCCATGCGGCGCGCGCCTCTCAGCCGAGCTCGGTGCGGCGCGCGAAGAGGCCGTCGAAAACGGCTTCGAGGCCCGGGTGAGCGCCGCGCAGGCCCGCGACCACGTTCGAAGCCCACTCGAAATACCTCTGTTTGCGCTCCGGTGTCCAGTTGGCCGGCGGCGAGGCCAGGATGTCGCGCAGGTTGCAGATCTTGTCTGCAAGCTTGACCAGCTTCGCCTCGCGCGAGACGTGCGGGGCGTGCTCGATCTGCTTCTGCTTCCGGACCTCTTTGTCGAGGGACTTGTCGTCGGTGACCTCGAGAACGACCGACGTGACTCTCGCCCCAAACTGTTCTTTCAGCTCTTCTGCCGTCGTTTTCGTGTCCTCGATCGTGTCGTGCAGGATGGCGGCGCAAAGAACGACGTCGTCCGTCACGTTGCCTTCGTTGACGAGAACATCCGCGAGGGCGATAGGATGGTTGATATACGGCGACGCCTCGGCGTCCTTGCGACGCTGGTTCCGGTGTTTTGCGGCGGCAAACGCAAGTGCCTTCACGAACGTGCCCAGCTGATATTCCTTCTGCGCCATCGAAATCTCCCCCGTCATCTGGCGATGTTTTCCTGGTCCGACCCGCACGATGCGGGAAGTGGGCCGGCGGCGCTTGGATGGCGCAGTTCAGCCGGGCCCGGTCTTACCGGCACCTCGCGGGCAGCAGAAACCCGCGAACGTCTCCCGGAAAGCACTATACCACTTCCCGCAAAACCTTCGCGAACCCAGGCGGGGACGATCGCATAAGTTTTCACACCCGCTGAATCACCGAGAGACAAAGACCGTTTCACCGCCGAGACACAGAGTCCGGAGCATAATTCACCACAAAGGCACCAAGGCACGAAGATCGGATGGAACATGCAATAAAGCTGCTTTGTGTCTTTGTGCCTTCGTGGTGATTTCAGGGAATTTCAACATACCAGGACACAAAGCGAACAGAGGGTTCACGGAGAAGAGAAAAAATCTCCGTGAACTTTGGGCTCTGTGTTTCAAACTTCGAACTTCGAATTTCAAACTTCCAAGTATGGTCCCGTTCCCGGAGCGGAAGGGAACACTCAGGATCTGGCGTAGTAGTCGCGAACCTTGAGGGTGATCTCGCGTTCGGTCATCTTGTCGGCCGGCAGAACCTCAACAACCTTTTCGCCCATCATGTGCCGCTCGAGGCTCTTGTGAAGCTCGACTTTGGCCTCGCCAGGCCCCATCAGCATGATGGAATCGGCGTTTTTCACATACGCCGCGATATCGTTGTAGTATTTCTTCAGATGAACGGACGAGTGCCGTTGCAGGGAGTCATCGGAAAACATGTCCTGGCCCCCGTATTGAGTCTCGACACCCGAAGGACGGCCGGTCGTCTCGATCTCCGAGTGAACGACCTGCACCGTTTCTTTTTCTTCCCAGAGCGTCACGATAACGGCCTTCCTGTGGTCTACCCATACACCGATCTGTTTATCCATACAAGGCTCCTCTCACAGCAGAACGGATATCCTCTTGTTCCGGGAACGGGAAAAACATCTGTTTGATGTAAACGTATCCCCCCCTCCGGGAATGTCAATCTCCGGGGCCGCGCACCGTCTTCCAAAACAGGCTGGCAATCGTGATTCCGGCCGTAATTTGTCGATTGTGGCTTTTTTCCGTACAATTGAACGACATTCATAACAAAAGGGAGAAAACGCATGTTCGGAAAACCGTCTCTCAGACTCATCGCCGCCGTTCTGCTCGCCCTCTTCGTCACGGGTGCCGTTCACGCCGCAACCTACGGATACGTGGTCGTGAAGGGCAAGAGCGAAGACGCCCTCGACCGCGAAGTGACCACGATCGAGCGGCTCATCAAGGGGTGGGACAAAGGCGAGCTGCTGTTCAGGCACAAGGTTGCCAACGGCATCGTCTTCTTCAAGAAATACACGGTGACCCTGGTGTTCGCCGGCCTCGAGAAGGACGTCACCGCGTTCCTCTCCAGCGGCCCCTACGAGGGTGATTTCGTGAAGGACGTCGTCGTCCAGTCCGTCTACTCGAGCAAGGGCGACCCGAACGTCGGCGAAAGCACGATCTCGACGGTGCTCCAGAAAAAATTCCCGAACATCCGCAACGCCGTCGCCACCATCAAGGGCAAGTCCGACAACGCTCTCTGGAACGAGTTCAAGGCGTCGAATCCCAAGAACTACCAGAAGCATCTTCTCGGCGGGAAGCTCGTCAACCCGCAGATCGACGTGACGTTCTACAGCCTCAAGGCCGTCGAGGAAAACCGGATCTTCAGCGTCACCTTCGCCGAAGGCTCGACCCGCACGCTGGACTGACTTCGGGGAACGGCTTCACAGCCAAGGTCCGAAGGCCGTTTCGCCACAAGGACGCCGAGACACAGAGGTTTGTAAGAGTTTCTCTGTGTCTCGGCGTCTGGTATGTGGATTTCGTTACAAGAACCGATCCGCAGATGACACAGATGGCGCAGATGAAATTCTGAAAATCTTCTTTTCAAGGAGTTTTCGGCGCATACGGAAAACAGGTGTTTTCCAGGTGCTCGCTCCTATCAGTTCTTCATCTCTGTGGTGCGTTGTTTGTTGATGGAAACGCGGTTCAGAAGGCCGCGGGTTTTTTCTTTTTATAGCCGCACTTGCAGACCTTCTTGCCGGCCATGTCGCGGGCGCACTCGGGGCAGTAGCGGCTCAGCCGCTCCATCGCCTCCTGGCGGAGCTTCACTTTCTCCTGGATCCGGGCGAGCTCGGCCGAATCCATCGGCGGAATCTCCTCCGGCTGTTTTTCCTCGAGGAGCTCCTGCATTTTCTCCTGATAGTCGGGGTTCTCTTTCAGGTAGGCGAGAAACGCCTTCTCGGGAGTCAGGCCTTTTTTATACAGGTGAATATAATCATACAGAGGTTCTTCCTCGAGTTTTTCCTCGCAGATCTTCTCGAACGCTTCTTCCCAGGCTTCCATGGACATCCGTTGCGTCATCACACACCTCGCTCCGCACGATAGGGAATCCCTCGGGTCGGTCCAATCATAGTACAACTCCGCCCCCGTATCAATTGCCCGTCGCGGGAAGAAGGATGAACCTGGGCCAGTAGATCCAGGCGTGCTCGATGAGGTCCTTGAAATTCACGGAGTTCGCCACGTAGGAAATGACCGTGCCCGACTCGCGAGAGAGTTCGGGATGGGCTTTCGCTGCGTAGGTGAAGACGCCCTTCCGCCGCAAAGGTTCGGGGCAGGTGTAGATCACACGTGGCTCGCTCCAGGGCCCGACAGGGGAAGCGGCCTCGCGGGCGAGGATATCCGGCGACAGGTTCCCTGCTGACTGGATCAGCAGATACCGGCTCTTTTCCGCTCCCTGCCCGGTCTTCATCGGCGTGACCGAGTATTCCGTGGTGATGTCGTCGGCCAGCGTGCGACAGGCCCGGAAATCCTTCACCCAGCCGTCGGGGCCGAGAAACCGCCACCGGTCGAACTGGCCGATGCGGGAAACGGGAACCTTCGCTACGATCATGCCGCGCTTTCCGGGCCGCTCGTCGACGCCGTAGATATACAGATCGTCTCCGACCGGCGTCACCCATGATCCGAAGTGGAGCGTCCGTCCGGGATCATCGCCGCCGGCCTTGTCCGTTGGAAATATTTTCCACGGTATTTTACGCATCGAGACCCGCCAGGCGGGCGGAGCGTCGTGCGGGTTCGAAATATGGGCGAGCCAGGTGCCGATCGTCCGAAAGCCGAACGCCGACGAAGCGTCGGTCGTCTCGACCTGGATGAGGAACAGCCACAGCCCCTGGTGGTTCGTCGCGCCGTGAAACAGCCAGAAATATCCGCGACCGTCGGGCGGATCGAAAAACGACTCGGGGCCGCCGACGGCTGTTTTCCCAAAGAAAATTTCCGGTCGTACCGCGGTGTTCTCCTGGATCGCGACGGCGTTGTGCACCATCGTCACCCGCCGCCGCTGTCCCTCGGCCACCCGGCCGACGAAGCTGTCGCTGAACAGCCACAGGATGCGGTTTCCGTCGAGCGGAATCGTGAAGACGCCGTCCCCGCCGATCCAGCCGCGGCTCCACTGGAACCAGGTGTTCATTTCCGGCAGGTCGACGCACTGCGTTCGGGTGCGCTCAGGCACCGCCGGCCCACTTCCCGCCTCGTGCGGGTCGGCTCCGGCTGGAATGCGCCATCCAGGCGCCGCCGGCCCACTTCCCGCCTCGTGCGGGTCGGCTCCGGCGCTCGTTCCAGCAATCTGCCATGTCGAAGCGGTCGAGGCGAGAAACAGGACTGCAACGCACAGCAGTCCGAATCGTTTCATTTCATGTCGCCAGTTGTATATGTTCATATATATTTTACTCGGCCGGCGAACAGACGAAAATCTGCTTCTTCGACTCTTCGACGAAGGGTTCCTCTTCGAACGTTCCGAACTTGTGGAGGATGCGGAACCCGTTATACTTCAGCAGGAGCTCGAGCTCGAGCGGATAATAGCACCGCATGCCGAACTCCTCGATGCTCTCGACGCCCTCGATATCGAAGTGCCACCGCACCCGGTTGACCTGGGTCAGGGCGTGGTATTGGCACGTCTCCCTGACGACGATCCGCTTCCCGTCGGCGGTTCGGAAGTTGAACGCCTCGGTGGACACCCGCTCGCGTTCGACCATCAGGTGAATACTGGGATTGAACACATCGAACAGGAAC
>MWAR01000485.1 GCA_002068715.1 bacterium ADurb.Bin374 | reverse complement strand
CCGCCGATACGATGACCTTCGTATGCCTCCCCTCGCTGCTCGCGGCTTCGAGTCTCGCCGCGAGGGCGACCGGGGAACCGATGACGGTGAAATCCTGCCGGCCGGCCGCGGCGCCGACCTTGCCCGCGATCACCTTGCCGTAATGGATGCCGACGCCGTTCTCGACGGGAAACTCGCCGCGCAGGAGCCTGTCCCGGTTGAGCGCGGCAAGCGCCCGACGCATCGCCAGCCCGGCGCGCGCGGCGCGGATGACGGGGTGTGTGGTTCCCCCATCCTCCCTGAAAACGGCCTGGATGGCGTCACCGATGAGCTTGTCGATCTCGCCGCCAAAGCCGCGGATGATGCCGTCCATCGCCGTGAAGTATTCGTTCAGCATCGCCGTGACCTTCGCCGGCGACTGTTTCTCGGATATGCCCGTGAAGTTCCGGATGTCGGAACACAATATAGCTGTATATATATAACTACCTTTTGCCGTCTCTTCGGCCTTCTCGGATTCAGTCACCGTCCAGGCCGATTCCGAGAGGAACCGGCGCATGCGTTCCCGCTGTCGCAGGCCGTCGGTCATCTCGAGGAAGGAGCGACCGAGCATCGCCAGTTCGTCCCTCCCGCCGACGGGAAGGCTGACGTCGAGAGCGCCTTCTCCGACGGTCTCCGCAGCCTTCTGAAGCAGGCGGATCGGTTCGAGAAGGCGCCTGGAAAGATACATGCCGACCCCGACCGCCAGCGCCAGCGCGATCAGCACCCCGGCGCAGGCAAGCGCGAACATCCACGCCGTCTCCTTTTTCAGATACCGCACGGGCACCCGAGCGGCGAGAACGCCGAGATGGAGATAGCTCGGGCGGCTCGTCTGGACGAAATACTCCCCGTCGGGAAAGGCGACCCGGTCCGCGACCGACGACCCCGTCTGCTGCGTGCGAACGGCAAGCCGGAGGAATTCGCGGGGAACGAATGGAAGCTTCGGATCGACGACGCTTTTGTTGATGCGGAGGATGTCCCAGTCACGATACTGCCAGCGTTCCGGGGCCGTGATCCGATTGAAATACTCGCTCGAGTCGATGCCGAGGGTCGTTCCGCCGACAAGCATGCCGGCGATCTTCTCGTTTCGCAGCGAATACGGCAGGCAGAACAGCAGGGCCGTCTTGTCCGCAAAGATCACATACGTGACGTGGCCCGTCTGGTTGAACAGCTCCCTCAGCGGCACGGCGTCGCCGAGCAGTTCGTGAACCGGCAGGAAGAGCTTCTCTTTCGCGGATACGCCGCTCGACGTCGCGGCGTATCCGGCCGCGACGCGCATTTCCTGAAACACCCCCCGAATCGCCTTCTGGACGACTGGCAGCATGATCAGGCGCCGGCCCTGGGTCGACCTGAGGGAAATCTCCTGGGACTTTCCCTCCGCCGGTGCGTTCGCTTCGATGACGATGATTTCCGTGCAGCTCGCGAGCTTTCCTGCAACGGTCAGAAGGTCGCGTTCCGACTTCCCCGCCACATGGCGAACGAGGGTTGTGAATATCTCCTGATATCGTTCGAGCGTATCACGGAAACCGCGGTCAAGAGCGGTCATGACCCGCTGCGCCTCGATCTGCCATTCGATCCGGCGGACGGTTTCGAGATCGAGAAGGCGCATGATTCCCTGCATCATCGAAAAGCCTACAGGCACCATTCCGGCAAGCAGGAAGACCACCGCCGTCCGGGTGCGGAGAGAGCCCGACATCCGTATTCCGCGCCCGGGCTCCGTCGTAGCGGCGGTCTCCATGGGGCCGGAACCGGTCAGAAAACCGGTCAGAAGCCAGGAGCATCCCGAGGCGAGAACGAAAAGGGCGACGACGGCGAGACGGAACCGCATCCCTCCGCTCGTCAAGAACGATTCGGGGCGGAACAGCACCAGCTTCCCCGGGGCATGAGGAGGCAGGTCCCGCAGCACGGCAAACCCGCCCGGCACGGCCATGACCCGGTTCGGCTGGTCCAGGAGCGGTTGAAGCTGGAACTCGGGCATGCTGCCGGCCCGCACGAGCAAGCGGCCCCCTGACGGGTCGAGAATGCCGAGCCCCGCGGCGTCCTCCTCGGACGGCCTGCTGACGGCGGCCCATCGGTGATAGGACGCCGCCGGAATCGCTTCGAGCGGTATCCGGAACAGGCCGCCGAATTTGTAACTGACACGGGTTTTCCCAAGCGTTGCGCGGTAGACCGCGATGGCCGTGAGCCTGTCATGCCTGTCCCGCGCCATCAGCGCGAACCCGGACGCGGTTTCCAGCTCGTTCATGGTTACGTGGTTTCCGAACCAGCCCGATAGCGCGGCGGACGCGCTCGCGAGAACGGCCGGATCGGCCGAGACACCCTCTTCGATGGTGTTCGACCGAACCAGCCCGCAGAGGCCTTTCCAGATGGCCTGTCCGTCGTCCGGGTTTTCATCGGGAGGCCAGCAGAGCGGCTGAGTGGATGACGCGAACAGGCTGATCCGGAAGGTCAGCGGATCCCCCGCCGCCGGGACAATCTGCTCGAAGGCCTTACGAAGAATCCCCTCGATCCGTTCGGGTTCGTAGCCGTAGCATTTGTTCATCTCTTCGGTCAGGATCGATTCGAGCGGAGCCGTGGGCGCGATCGAGGCTTCGACGTGGTCGGCCGCCATGCCCAGTATCTGCCTCGCATCCTCGAGTTCGCGGTTGCGCGCCTCGCCGCGATACGAGACGAACCAGCCGAACATGACGAAAACCGGCAGCATCGCGAAACAAGCAAGAACCGCCCGCGCGTTTCGGGAACCGCCACCGATGCGGCTCACGGCACTTTCTCCAGTTCGTATACCTCGACCGGCGATTCCGGAACGGCGAGCCTGTTCCACGTGAATCCCGAGTCCAGACGACCTGCCGTGCCGGCGGAGACGACGATCCTCGTAGCACACCCGAACCGGCTCGCGGCTTCACAGGTCGCGGAGCGGGACATGATGGCCCCGA
Source organism: bacterium ADurb.Bin374 (assembly GCA_002068715.1). The sequence goes on along the minus strand of MWAR01000485.1, from coordinate 2,099 downwards.
TGATCGTGATGTCGCGGCGGCCCGCGGCAGCGCCGACGAGACCACGCACGGCGCTGCCGACGTCGATGCCGACGCCGTTCTCGATCGTGAACGCTCCGGCGGCCCGCCTGGCGGCGTTGAAGCCGGCCAGCGCCGTGCGCATACCGACGCCGGCCAGCACGGCGCGTCTAATGTGTCCGTTCTCGTCTTCGCCAGCCTGTCGGGTGAACACTGCCGTGATCGCGTCGCCGACGAACCGGTCGACATCGCCGCCGTGGCGCCGGATCATCCGCTCCATCCCCGTGAAATAGTCGTTCAGCATCGAGACGATCTCGCCGGCGGAATGGCGCTCGGAAAGCGCCGTGAAACCGCGGACGTCGCTCGAAAGCACCGCGACCTCGACCTTCTCCGCGGAAACGCCGCCTGCGGAAGCTTCCCACGCGGCCGCGGACAGATACCGCCGCATGCGCTCGCGCTGGCGGAGACCTTCGACCATCCCGTTGAAGGAGTCAGCGAGCGTCGAGAGCTCGGCCGGCCCCTCGACCGGAAGCTGGACCGAGTCGTCGCCGCCCGCCACGCGTCGGCCGGCCGCCGTGAGCGCCCCGACCGGGCCGGCAATGCGACGGTTCAGGAAGAACGCGCTGACCACCACGGGAAGAAGCGCCAGAAGCAGGCTTCCGACGATCGCCCCCGACCTGTGCCGGTAGGTGTTCAGGATCGTCTCGTACGGCATCATGCTGAGAAAGGCCGCGAACACGTTGAGCGCCGACGGCCGGATGGCGACGAGCATCCGGCGGCCGAGCACGTCGGTCACCCCCCCGCCGTCTCCCCCGCTTTTCGAAACATCGTTGCTCATGCGGACCAGGCCGCGGGAGTTCTCGCTGTTGTTGGGGCACAGCAAGGAATTGAACATGAGCCGGGTCCGAATGCCGTCGGGCTCGTCGGCAGACGCGAGTCGCGTTCCGAACCGGATCGCCTCGTTGTCGATCATCAGGCTGACGAACACGGCGCCGATGGTCTGCCCGGCGGCATCCCGGAGGAGATCCCAGAAGATGGAAACCTCGCGGTTGAACACGTCGCCCCGGACGATTTTTCCGCGCCCCTGAAGGGCAAACAGGATGGGGTGGCCTTCTCCGAGGATGTCGGTGGCATCGAAGGTGATTCCGTGGCCGCCACCGGAAGGCCTGTCCGGCTCCCCGCGGGCCGCTTCGATGATCTTGACGAAGACGAGCTCCCCGAGCTTGCGCACCCCTTTCGCGAACTCCTCCGAATACCATTTTCTGCTCTCTTTGGTCCAGACGCGGTCGCCGGCCCCATAACAGACGCCGTAGCTGTTCTGCGTCTTCTCGTTCAGGACGCGGCGAAGCCCGTCGTGATCACCGGCCGCGAGAGCGCCAGCCAGCTGCCGGGTGAGTTCCGACATGTCGGACTGGAGGCTTTCCAGGTGGTTCCTGAAGAGCCTGTCGGCCGAATCCACGCGCCGGAACAGCCTCGAGTTCCACAGTCGCATCGCGGCGTCCTTCGAGTCGGCCGCCTCTGACAGCCCGATGCCGAGAAAGGTGCCGAGCGGCACCCAGGAGGCGAGGAAAAACATGGCGAAAATCTTCCCCCGGAGACCGATTCCGCCACTTCCCCCCGGCAGCGCTCCATCCACCGACGAACGCGGGGTGTCCTGCGCTCGGGAAGCGAGGAGCCGTGCGGTCTCACGGCCGCCAAGGAAGGCGAAGGCCAGGCATCCGGCATAGATGGCCAGCCGGGCCCAGCCGGCAATCGAGGAGATGCGGCCGGGCTTGCAGCCGAGCGCCATGACATGGCCTTCGGGAAGCCTGAACGCGGCGAACGTGCCTAACCGGCTCGTCAGGAACCTCCCGTCATCGGGCCGGAGAGCAAGGCTTCTCCAGTCCGTTCCGCGCAGGCGATGCGTCTTCGGGGTCACGAGACGGCCCCGGTGTTGAATCGCGCAGTAATCGACATCCACGAAGGGAAGCGCGGCCGCGATCCGCCGTTCCACGAAGAGGGGGTCCATCGCAGATTCGCGCAGCCAGGCCATCCAACCGGCTCGCGTGGGGTCCATTTCCGTGCCACAATCCCGAACGCAGGCGATCCTGACCGCCTGTCCA
>MWAR01000484.1 GCA_002068715.1 bacterium ADurb.Bin374 | reverse complement strand
GCAGCGGCAACATCGACATCGCTACCGCGAACGCGGCCAGAGATCTGATAGTTTCCGCTCTCAACGGCGGAATCAGCCTTCTCAACGGAACTTCCGGAAATTCGACCATCATCACGAGCGGCATCGGCAACATCGTGCTCGAGTCACTCAACGCCGGGCGAAACATCGGCATCACGACAGGGCAGGGGGCCGTTACGGCGACAACCGTGGCTGCCGGGAACGATGCAGCAATGTCCGCCCAGAATGGGAACATCACCGTCAGCGACATTGCCGCTGGCAATGACCTTTCCCTCACGGGGATCAACGGCAACACAAGCGTCACACGCTCCGCGGCGGGGAACGACCTGACAGTGTCCGTCACGAACGGCGCGATCGCCATGGCCAATGTGAGCGCCGGCAACGATCTTACAACTCGAAGCACCCAGGGTAATACGGTCATCGGTACCGCGAACGCGGGCGGCAACACGGCCATGACCGTGAGCAACGGCAATATTGAGGTTTCGAGTGCGCGTTCCGGATCGGACATGCTTCTGCGGACCGATACCGGGAATGTCACCCTGACGAACGGCTATGCGGGCCAGAACATGACCGTCAACACCGACGTCGGCAATGCACTCCTCGGAACCGTCGAGTCGGGGTATGATCTCACGGTCGACCTGAATCGCGGAACGATCGACGTTGCCGACGCGATAGCCGGTCACAATCTCCTACTGAAGACGCTCGTCGGAGACATCTTTATCGGCCATGCCAAGTCACTCACGGGCGATCTCATCGTCAAGACCGAAGACGGAGCCATGAGGGTCCGCGACGGGCTCGACGCGGGCCAGGACTCGCTCTTCATTTCCAACGAAGGCCCGGTGTATCTGGAAAACGTCCAGGTGAGCAAAGACATCGTCATCAAGACGAACAGCGGCGACATCTCGATCAACAACATCCGCTCGGAAAACGGTGACGTGACGATCTCCACCGTTCAGAACGGCGATCTGATGATCGAGAACGTGTATGCCGGCGAGGATGTCAATTTTACCACGGGCTCAGGCGGCATCATCTCCGGCGGAACCATCGAGTCGGGCGGTGGAAGCGTCAATCTCATCGCGAACGGCCCCGGCAACATAAACGTCCACGAGATTCTCGCGAAGGAAGATGTCACTGCGCAAGCCGAAAATGGAGAGATTGTGATCGGACAGCTCAACGGCAGAAACGTCGTTCTGGGCGTTGCACACGACGGCGAACGGGTTGAGGTCGGGAACACCCGGCTCGAAGGAACGATGAGCATTACCGCCGACAAGATCTTCATGGATCACATCGAACACCTGGTGGACGACGAATACTTCAGGCTGCATCTCAAGGGGGTCCAGAACTCCGCAATGGACGATGTCTCCATCGATTCGATCAATTCCGCTGCGGGAGTCCAGCTCGAAGGTCTCTGGAGCAATACCGCGGAGATCCATTCCGACTGCGATTACTTCAGGCTCCGCGACGTCTATATCGTCGACCGCGGATACCTGAGCAACGACAGTCTTACCATGACCGTCTTCGGACGAAATCCCGTGCGCGACGGGTCGGACATTCAGGCGTATTTCGTTCCCGATGCAGAGCATCCGTTCACGCAGATTTCCTTCCAGAACGAGTTCAGTTCACTCGGCAGGGAATGTTATGAAATTCTATATAATACCAATGGGAATAAAACTCCCTTCAACCAGCTGAACATGATGGAGGAATGCGACGCAACCGTTCAAAGCGAACAGCAGGCTCTTGCGGCTGCACGCAACATCTTCCTGTCACCATTGGAAAGCGCCCCGCTCAATGCCGGCATCTCCTATACCTCGGCGGAAATCATCAATATGGCTGCCGGTGTTCAGAATGGAGGCACGGTCATCGAGGGTTCCCGGATCGTCGCCGGCGGTGAATTCAACAGAACTGAATCCACGATGAACACTTCAGAAACGGAAACGAACGAATGATACCCAGGACTGCCGGATTTCTCGCTCTCGCCGCACTCATTGCCCTGTCTCCCATGGCCGTTGCGCAACAGGTTCCCCAGGTCGAGCCTGCCTATGGTGCCGGCACCGATCTGAACCGGACGCTTCGCGATCTCGAAAAAGCGAAACTCGAACGCGATCTCCAGACGGAGATGAAAACCTCGAAGCCCCAGACATTCGAAACACCGACTGTTCCCGAGGCCCAGACGGCCTCTGAGGCAACGGTCGCTCTCCGGGAGATCGAGTTTTCTCCCTCCTCCCTCCTGACGCAGGACGACCTGAAGAGCCTCTCGTCAGAATACCTGAACAGAAGCCTCGGAATCGGCGCCCTGAACGAACTGATAGGGAAAATCAACGGCTGGTATCGTAGCAGAGGATATATAACGGCGTTGGCAGTTCTTCCGCCCCAGCAGATCAAGGACGGAAAACTCCGGGTCCTCCTAATCGAAGGCAAGGTCGGCAGGGTCGTCATTCAGGGAAACGAAACAACACGATACGAATACATCACCTCCCGCGTCAAAATTCCCACCGGCACAGTTCTCAGCATCAAGCCGCTCGAGAAGGACCTGTTCTGGTTCAATGGGACGAACGACGTGAAGCTTCGAATCAAGCTCCAGGCCGGAGTCGATAAGGGGACAACGGATTATTACCTGACAGTGGTGGAGCCGCCAGAGACCC
>MWAR01000483.1 GCA_002068715.1 bacterium ADurb.Bin374 | reverse complement strand
TCCGTGGCGATCCCGATGGGGCCGGCCTACCTCGACCTCGGGCCGATGCTGGCCCTGTTCCTCATCGAGGGTATTTCGCGAGTTATCATCCAGCTCGCCTGACTCACTCGAGCGACTGGCGTACCATTTCTTCCAGGGCGCCGGGCGTGAGGCCGAAGGTCATGTTGAGCGCCTCGTCGAAGGGCCGCTTGCGGCCGAGATGGCCGAGCAGTTCCCGGACGGCGGCCATCCCACGATCTTCGATCAGCTGCGCGACCGTGACGAGCGACTGGGCATACAGCCGCTCTGCCTGATTGCGGGATGCCGTGCGGGCGAACGGCCCGTCCAGCTTGCTCAGTGGCATCAGCCCCGCGGTTTCTGCCTGGCCGAGAATCTGGCGGGCGCGGTTCGGGTCGATGCCCTCAAGGAGCTGTGCCAGGCCTTCGTTCAGCCAGGTCGGGCAGGCTCCATCGGTCAGCAGAAAAATCAGATGGTGGCAGTATTCGTGGAAGACTGCGCCGGCGAGCTGGTCCGGACTGCTCGTTCCCGGAGGAACCGGCAGGCGGATCTTTCCGTCATAGACGCCGCCCGCCCAGCCCGGAAGGTCGCTGACACGCTTGAAGTCGGCCGGTGAGTAGACGATGATCTGCGCGCGCTGCGCCGGAAAATGGCCCAGGAAATCTCCCGCTTTCTGATACGCGGTCTCGAACAGGTCGAGCAGATCGCGGGCCCATTCCCTCGGGAACACGCCCTCGAAGGTGAGGTTGAAATGCACGCTGCTGTCCTGCTCGAACGCCGATTCGACCTTTTCCTCGCGTTCGATGCGGGCAAGCAGATTTCTGGCCTCTGCGTGTCGCGGCTCCACCTCGAGAGCGCGCGTCAGGTAATATCGGGACTCTGAGAAATTGCCCTGCCGGTACTGAAGGCGGCCGAGCTGGTAGAGAGCCCGGGCGTTGTCCGGCGACATCGAGACCAGGTCTTCGAGCAGGTGCTGGGCCGATTCGTCGTCTTCCATTTTCTGGAAGGCCGTGGAAATGCGCAGGATCGTGTCGGCATCGCGCGGCCGCAGCGTCAGGATGCCCTTGGCTTCGGCCGCGGCACCTTCCGTATCGCGCATCGTGATGCGGGTCGAGAGAAGGTTGAACCGGATCTGCAGGTCTTCGGGCTTCTGGGCTTTCGATGCCTCGAAATGGTTCACCGCTTCGGCGTATTTGTGCTCCTTCACCAGCAGTACGCCGAGGTTGTTGTGGGCACAGGCGAGGTTCGCGAGTGCGGTCTCGTCGAACGGATTCACGCGGCAGGCTTCTTCGAAGGAGGCCAGCGCCGCTTCGAGGTTGCCGCGCCGCGCCTGGCTGACGCCCTTGCGGTTTTCTAGGCGCGCATCATCCTCCGGCGCTGCCAGCGTGGCCGGAACCGTCGCTGCGAACTGGATCAGCAGAGTGAGAGCGATTGCGCACAAGGCGCGTCGGGCGAGTCTCATATCTTGATGTCGATCTTCATACCCCGGATGCCGTCCGGGATCTGCTCTGGTTGCTTTTCTTCCTCTTCGGCGGGCTTTTCGTCCTTGTGTCGAGGCTCGGTGTCGGGCTGGCTCTTCTCGCGCTCGGCGCCTTCCTCCTCCTTGCGAATCGCGCGATGGTCGGCAGCCTGGGTGTCCCGGACGGTTTCCAGCTTCTCCTGGTCCTTTTCCTGGTGCTGCGTGACCTGAACGGCCAGGCCCGATTCCTGGGCCTTCTGCCCCTCTCGGATCCGGCTGACGTCGTTGTTCGCCATCAGGTTGGTTTTGATATCGATTGGTGTTATCGGCATACTATAAATATCTTTACTTGTACTATCGACGTCAAACGGGCAAAAGCAAAGGGGCACGGCCTTGTCTGCCGTGCCCCGTGGCGTGTTCGGAAAGCGACTTCTCAGCCGCGCAGCAGCGTTTCCCCGTAGGCGCAGAGCTTGTCGAGCGTGGCGGCGTCACGGGCTTCCGCGTAGTATCTGACGACGGGCTCGGTGCCGGAGAACCGCATCAGCACCCAGCTGTCGTTTTCGAGCAGGAACTTGGTGCCGTCGATCTTCACCGTTTTCACGACCTTCATGCCGGCGATCTCGGCCGGGGAGGTCTTCAGCTTCTCGACCGCGCGGTCTTTCTCGGCGGCCGTCAGCTTGACGTTGATGCGGCGGGTCAGATACGTGCCGACCTTGGTGTAGAGCTCCTCGAGAATCCTGTCTAGAGGTTTGCCGCGCACGGCGACCATCTCGGCCACGAGCAGGCAGGCGATGATGCCGTCCTTCTCTGGGACATGGCCCCGGATCGTCAGGCCGGCCGACTCTTCGCCGCCCATGATGATCTTGTCCTTGCTGATCAAATCGCCGATGAATTTGAATCCGACCGGCGTTTCGAACACCTCGAGCTTGTGATGCCGCGCGACGGCGTCGACGAGATGCGTCGTGGCGACCGAACGGGCGACGCCGCCGGGCCACTTTCTTGTCGTCTTGAGGTGGTCGAGCAGCATGCCGAGAACCTGGTTCGGCTCGTAGAAGCGGCCGTCCGGACCGAGAATGCCGAACCGGTCGGCATCGCCGTCAGTCGCGAGGCCGAGATCGAATTTGCCCTTGCGCATCATCGCGATCATGTCGGGAATGTGGCTTTCGGACGGTTCGGGCGGCTGGCCGCCGAAATACGGGTCGAGCCGGTCGTTCATCACCGTCACATCGCAGCCCGCTTCGCGAAGGAGGGTGTCGAGATACCCGCGGGAGGTGCCGAACAGTGGGTTCACCAGGATTTTCAGCTTCGCTTTCCTGATGGCGGCCAGGTCGACTTTCTTGCGGAGGTCGGCGAGATAGGTTTCCATCGGGTCGATCTTCTCGATCAGCCCTTTCTGGAGCGCCGTCGCCATGTCGAGGTCATGCACCGGCCCGCTTTTCATCAGGGCGTTGGCCCGCTTCTCGATGTCGCCGGTCGTCTCGGGCAGCGCCGGGCCGCCCCAGTCGGGCGAGAACTTGAGGCCCTGGTATTCGGGCGGGTTGTGGCTGGCCGTGAAGTTGATGCCGCCGGCGGCCTTGCGGCGCAGGAGTTCGAAACTGATCACCGGCGTCGGGGTGTCGCGGACGCAGAGGAAAGCCTTGATGCCGTTCGCCGCCAGCACGCGTGCCGCCGTTTCCATGAACTT
>MWAR01000482.1 GCA_002068715.1 bacterium ADurb.Bin374 | reverse complement strand
TCGTCATCCCCGCCGACCGGGATGTTGCGCAGGTTGCCCGTGACGTCACGGCCGCTCTCAATGCCCGTTTCGCCCTGGATCTAAGTTGCGAGGCCCGGGCATGAATTTCACCCTGCGAATCCAGACCTATCTGCTCACCCTCTGGGCGGCAGGCTGGTTCGTCTTCCGGAAAAACGGGATCGAGTTGCCACTCGTGCCGTATCTGTCGATCGCGGCCGCGACCGCCGTGGTCGTCCAGGTCATCATCTACCGAAGCATCATGAAGCCGCTCCGACGGTTCGTCGAGATATCGGACAACATCGCGGACGGCGATTTCGACCAGAACCTCGAGAAGATCGAGTTCGCGGCGGTCCAGGACGTCCATCAGGGCATGTCGAAGATCGTCAGCACCCTCGTCGAGTCGAGGGGGGCCATCGAGAACTACATGCAGACGATCAGCAGCATGAACAAGGAGCTGGCCCAGAAGGTAGACTCGCTGTCCGTCCTGTATTCCGCCAGCCGGTCGATGGGCACCACCCTCAGCATCGATTCGCTCATCCGCACGCTTCTGACACTGTTCATGGAGCGCATCGGGACGACCGGCGCGGCGATCATGCTCTACAACGACCGCACCGACATGATCACGATCAAGGACCTTCTAGGCTTCCCGCCGGAACTGTTCGCGAAGTTCCGGTTTTATTCGGATAATAAAATAGCTACAAATGTATTAACCGAAGATGAGTGCTGGTCACCGGCCGAAACCGATCTGACCCTGATGGCCACCGAGTTCGAGACCGACGCCGTCAGGTCGATCCGGAGCATGTTCCCGATGCGCATCAAGGACCATTTTGTCGGCATCGTTGTCCTTGGCGAGAAGAAAGACGGTGGAACCTATTCCGATGCCGACCGGCAGCTGATCCAGGCCGTCGTCGGCCTCGCGTGCACCTCGATCAACAATGCAACGCTCTACGAGAAATCCGAGGCCACGAAGAACGAGCTCGACCGGAAGGTGTTCAACCTGATGGCGCTTCAGCAGGCCGGCAAGGTGCTCAGCTCGACGCTCAACCTCGAAGAGTTGATCAAGAGCTCGATCGACATGTTCCTCGAAACGGTCTGGGCCAACAAGGGCGTGCTGATGCTCTCCGCGGAAGACCGGCCGGATCTCGAGGTGAAGGCGTTCAAGGGCATCTCGTCTGAAGAGGTCGATGGACTGGCCAAGGACCCCGCCGAATCGTGGGCCATGACCACCCTCGAGAAGGAAAAGAAGCCGATCCTCTCCCACGAGCTCACGAAAGCGTCCAACTTCCAGAGCTACCTCGCCGTGAACCGCTCGTTACCGTTCTCCGTCTACATTCCACTCCTGAAGGAAGGCGAGATCTACGGAGTGATGAAGATCGGCCAGAAGATCAACGGCGAATCCTTCACCGAGAACGATCTCGAGTTCTTCACGACACTGGCTTCCCAGGCCGTCATTGCCTACGAAAACGCCCGCCTGTACTCGCTCGCCATCACCGACTCGATCACGAAGCTGTATGTCCACCGCTATTTCCAGCTTCGCCTCGACGAGGAAGTGAAGCGAAGCCGCCGGTACAACTCCACCCTTTCTCTGCTGCTTTGCGATATCGATCATTTCAAGATGATCAACGATCAGTACGGCCACCAGCAGGGCGACATCATTCTCCGTGAGGTGAGCATGATCCTGCGGCGCAACATCAGGTCGACGGACATCGCGGCCCGCTACGGCGGCGAGGAGTTCGTCATCATCCTGCCCGAAACGACCCAGTCGGATGCCCGCATCGTCGCGGAGCGCATCAGACGCGATACGGCGAAGTTCGATTTCCCTGCGCTCGCGCCGGGGCAGCCGCCGCTGCACTGCACCATCTCGATCGGCGTCGCCGGCTTCCCGCTGAACGCCGATTCGAAGGACGAACTCATCCAGAAGGCCGACAGCTCGATGTATCAGGCCAAAGACCAGGGCCGCAACCGCGTCGTCCTGTGCGGAACGGAACTGTGACGGACTCGGTGCCGATCGATGGTTGACATCAAGGTGAAGGGGCCCGCCGTCGATCCGGCACGGCGAGAGGCGACGAAGAAATCCACGGGAGCCGCGGGTGGGGCTGATCGCGCCGGTTTCAGCTCGGCGGTGAAAACCGCCAGACGCCAGGTGCTCGACGGCGATCTGCGCCAGATGCTCGATAAGGTGCGTTCCTTCGGCGATGCGTTCTTCCGGTCCCCCGACGAAGAAAAGCTCGACGATTACAAGGATGCCGTCGCGCAGTATCTGGACCGCGTTTCGAAAGAAACTTTCTCGCTTCGCCAGGAACTCGGCAGCATGAAAGACGGCCAGCAGAAGGTATATCAGCTCGTCGAGACCGTGAAACACGATGTCGACGGAATGACGCGGGAATCCCTCCAGAAAGACAAGGCGCTGGCGCTTCTCGGTTCTCTCGACGAGATACGGGGCCTCGTCCTGGACTTGTTCACCTGAGCGCGGAGGCAAAAAACACGATGGAACCCCTTTCACAGGCACAGTCTCCCGGAACCCCGCCGCCGAACCTCATGATGACGATCATCACGGGGCTCTCCGGCGCCGGCCTGACGAAGGCCAGTCGGTTCTTCGAGGATGCCGGTCATTTTCTGATCGACAACCTTCCGCCGACGCTCCTGCCGAAATTCGCCCAGCTCTGCTATGACACGCACGGCAAGATCACCAAGGTCGCCATCGTCATCGACATCCGCGGCGGCAAATTCTTCGAGAGCATGAACGATGCGCTTCAGCAGCTCGAAAACATGGGTGTCAGGGTCAGGATCCTGTTCCTCGAAGCCGAGGACGGCATCCTCGTCAGGCGGTTTTCGGAAACCCGCCGCAAACACCCGCTCAGCTCGGGCGGACGTATCGTCGACGATATCAAATATGAGCGGAAGCGGCTTGCCGAGATCCGCGCACGCGCGGATTTCATCATCAACACCTCGGAACTCTCTTCGCACGAGCTGTACGACGAGATTCGCAAGATAATCGAACACGAGTCCGCGACCCAGTCCATGTCGCTCGTCATCGTGAGCTTCGGATTCAAACACGGCATCCCGCTCGACGCCGACATGGTGTTCGACGTGCGCTTCCTGCCGAACCCGTATTACGTTCCCGAGATGAAATACCTGTCGGGCCTCGACAAACCCGTGGCCGATTTCGTTCTTGGCTCCGAGATCGGAAGCCAGTTCGCCGCACGACTGAAAGAGTTTCTCGAATACCTGATCCCGCAGTTCGTCCAGGAACCGAAAACGCGCGTCCAGGTGGCGATCGGCTGCACGGGCGGCCGGCATCGGTCGGTCGCGCTGGCCGAGTATCTTGCCGACACGCTCGAGCATCCCCAGGTGCTCGTCTCCCGGAAACATCGCGATCTGGAGCTGGATTGAAGCGGTTTTCTCCATACTTTTCCCTTGCGTTTTCCCTGGTATGTGATATATTATTCCCTTTGAGGGAATAGTTATGCTTCGGCAGTTGAATCTTGCATCCAGGCTCCTGTCCGCGATCGCGCTGTTGCTTTGCGCGGTCGGTTCCGTTGTTGCGCAGCCTGTTTCCCCGATGAAATTCAATCTGGCCGGCCAGCCCGCCACCCGGATCGCTCCCTCGGAAGCCGAAACTCTGGGCGAATTTCGCATCTCCCTCGACAGCCAGTTGCTCGCGCCGCGGGTCGAGCAGACCGTCGCCGAACGGTTTCAACTCCCGGAAGCCTCTTCCCAGCCCTTCACGGGCGAACTGGTCCTGCGAAGCTCCTCGCTCGCCGAAGAAGATCCCTCCGCCTTCGAGATCCCCCTCCGCCGGATCCGCGAATCCCGCCGGATCGACGCGGGCGAGTTCGATACGACGCTGACGCTGACGACCGGCTACGCCCAGCCCCCGGAGGACTCCCCCCGCATCTCGGGCGTTCGGCGGATCGGCCGTCTCTCGCTGTACGGCGAGGTCGACCAGACCACGGTCGTGAAAAACCCTCTCCAGACCTCGTCGGCCAGGCAGCAGACCAGTCCGGTCGTTCTGGCGAACCGTGTCGCCCCGTCGGCGGCGAAAGCCGATCAGGCCCTGCTGGTCCGGCCGATCGACGCGCATGCGGCGAACGACGACGTCTCCGCCCTGGCTCTCAGAAACTATTATCTCGAGGCCATCTACAGCTTCCTGCCTTCCCTCCAGGGCAAGGTCTCCTACAAGCGCTCGGAGATCGAAACGTTCGATCCCAACGAGAATGTCCAGGTTGAAGGCATCGTGCAGGCCGGCCAGGATGTCATCATCAAGGCTGGATATCGCAACGAGACGAGCCCGTCCGAGATGAAAGATCGCAAACCGTCCAGCGACCAGAAAGTCTGGACTGAATTCATCCTGAAGTTTTGAACATCACCGACATCAGGATCGTCCGGCTGAAAACCCCCCAGGGGCAGACGCGCGCCTTCGCCGAGGTCACGTTCGACGGTGAACTGGCGATCCGCGATTTCAAGGTGGTCGAGACCCAGCGCGGCCTCTTCGTGAGTATGCCCGCGCGCCGCGCGCCGGATGGCAGTTTCCATGACCTCGTCATCCCCGTGACCGGCGAACTCCGCGAACGGATCCAGACGAGCGTTCTCCGCGCCTACGAAGACGAACTCGCCCGCCCCTGACGTTGCAGGCGGCACGGTTTTGTGCTACCGTGTACCGCGTGTTCGGTGCTTGCCCGAAAGCTTATTGGGGCGTCGTCAAGCGGTAAGACACATGCCTTTGGAGCATGCATTCCCAGGTTCGAATCCTGGCGCCCCAGCTCTTTTTTCCAACCCAGTGTGAATAGAACACCCCGGGAGGTCGCCAGCATGGCTGCCGACAGCATCACCGCCCTCGTTCTCGCCGCCGGCAAAGGCGTACGGATGAAATCCGACCTGCCGAAAGTCCTTCATCCGATTCTCGGCCGCCCGATGGTTCGATACGTCATCGATACGGTGCGCTCGGTCGGCGCCGACCCGGTCCATGTCGTGGTGGGATTCGGCAAGGATCGCCTGATCGAGGCGCTGCGCGACGACGGGGCCTTGTTCGTAGAACAGCTCGAGCAGCTCGGAACGGGCCACGCGGCCCAGTGCTTCGCCCGCGCCTGCCCGACGCCGCCTGCACATTTGCTCGTGGTCTGTGGTGACACGCCCCTCTTGTCGCGCGACACGCTCCGGACCATGGTCGAAACGCACCTGCGCGAGCGGCCTGCCTGCACGATGATGACCCTCGACATGGCCGAGCCGGGCGGCTACGGACGCATCCTGCGAGACCGAGACGGCAATGTGACCGAGATCCGCGAGGCCAAGGACTGTTCCGACGACCAGAAGAAAATCAGGGAAGTGAACCTGGCGATCTACCTCTTCGATGGCCCGGCCCTCTACGAGCGGCTGTTCAAGCTCACCAACCGCAACAACCAGAAGGAATACTACCTGACGGACGTCGTCGGCATGCTGACGGCCGACGGAAAGCGCGTTCTCGCGATCAAAGAGCGGGACGAGAGGTCGACTCTCGGCATCAACAGCCGCGCCGACCTGGCAATGGTGGGAGACATCCTGCGACGCCAGGTGCTCGAGCGCCACATGGCTGCCGGCGTGACGATTCTCGATCCTGGCCAGACCTGGATCGAACCCGGCGTGAAGATCGGCGCGGAAACCGTCATCTGGCCCGGGACGACGCTGACCGGCACGACCGCCATCGGGAGCCGCGCGATCATCGGCCCACAGACTATGATTTCGGATTCGAACATCGGCGACGCCGCCGTTGTCAGATTCAGCGTGGTCGACCGGACCACCGTCCGAAGCGGCACATCCCTTCCACCTTTCACGAACAACTCGGGGAACGAGCCCGCCTGAGCCCGGCCCCGAACGAGCCAACGGAGGCATCGAAGGTCATGGTCAACGGCAAGCAGGTGAAGATCTTCTCCGGCACCGCGAATCCCGCGCTTGTACAGTCGATCTGCGAGTATCTGCAGGTCCGCGAAGGCAGGATCATGCACAGCAAGTTCGCCGACGGCGAGCTGTACTGCCGCATCGACGAGTCGGTGCGAGGCTGCGACACGTTCATCATCCAGCCGACCTGTCCGCCGGTGACGGACAATCTGATGCGCCTGCTGATCACGATCGATGCGCTCCGCCGCGCCTCGGCCGGCAGTGTCACGGCCGTAGTGCCGTATTTCGGCTACAGCCGCCAGGAAAAGAAGAGCACCGGTCGCGAGCCGATCACCGCGAAGCTCGTCGCCAACCTGATCTGCACGGCCGGCGCGGGTCGTATTGTATCGGTCGATATGCATGATCCCGCCCTGCAGGGCTTCTTCGATATCCCCGTC
>MWAR01000481.1 GCA_002068715.1 bacterium ADurb.Bin374 | reverse complement strand
TTGCGGATGCGGCCGGCGTGGGCCGCGATCTCGGCTTCGGTCGGCGAGATGCTGACGCGCTTGTTCACCGCCATGTAGTGATAGGAGGCCTTCGCGACGCGGCCGGGCCATCGCTGGTTCGCGGCCATGAACAGGTTCATGACCCCCATGTCGTCGGCCAGCACGCGCTCGTCGAGCATCTTCTTGCCGGTCTTGTAGTCGATGATCTCGAATTTTCCGTCGGGAAGTTCGTCGATGCGGTCGATCTGGACGACGAGGTCCATGCCGTCGAGCGTCCATCGGGCGGAGGTCTCGAACATCACCGGGTTCTCGGCTCCCGTCAGCGCCTCGAAATACGCGTCGAGCATCAGCACGGCCCGGGCCCGGAACATCTGCTCCTCGTCCCAGTCCGTGAAGCCCTCGCCGGTCCAGTATTTCGCGATCAGGCCGCGGAACGGGCTGGTGGATGGCTTGGCGCCGAGGCTCGTCTCGTGGTACTCGCGGAGCGCGTAATGCACCGTGCGATCGAATGACAAGTGCGGGGTGGGCCGGGGCTCGCGCGGGACGCGGTCGATATAGTTCATGCGATATTTCAGCCCGCAGGAGGTGAAACTGTTGATCTTGCTCGGCGACAGCAGCAGACGTTTGGCGTCCTCGCAGCTCTCGACGTAGTCGCACGAGGGACAGAGCGGATTGCGGTTGCCCTCGAAGCTTTCCGACGAAGCCGCCTCATGGAACTCACCGATCGCGAGCTTGAGTTTCTCGAGGTCCCGGTCGGAAGCGGTGAACGCGACGGTGTCTCCGGTCATCAGATACTGGTGCGTGACCTGGGCGATCTTGCCCGGCCAGTTCCCGTCCGCGACGGCCCAGGCGAGAATGCCGGAAATGTCGGTCGCGGTCTCGTGCGCGGTCGGGGCGCGTTTTCCGGTCTTATAGATAATGATATTATACGTGCCGTTCGGCAAGACGTCGACGCGGTCGAAGTTGGCCGTGAGAAGGAACCCGTCGATGTTCGCACGGGCCTGAAAACCGATGTGCTTGGAACGGGGAGGCGTCCCCCCGCATGAGGCATGGAAGGCGGCGAGGGCTTTTCGACTCTGATCGCGGAGCTGGATCCGGGCCGCTGCCGAAAGGTTCTCTGACGAGGCGAGCCTGGTGTCGAACATCGCCTCGAGGTCGGCAAGGGCGGCGGGTTTTCCGGAAAGGCAGAATTCGCGGAGAGTCTCGCGCAGCAGCTGGCTGAAGGTGAGTGCGGGGCGCTCCCGCTCGGGAACCGGTGCTTTGTCGATGTATCTGAACTTGAATCGCTTCGGGCACTCGCGCATCGTCTGGAGCTTCGCCATCGAGATGGAGATGCGCTCGCCATGGCATGTTCCGCTGGCCCGGCAGGAGGCGCAGGATGGGCCGCCGAGGGCCTCGAACTGGCGGTTTCTGATGCGGTCGGCGATCTCGTCGATGAGGGAGTTGCCCCGCGCGACGACTGCTTCATCGATGTCGATCGTGACGCGTCTGCCGGTTCTTAAATAAAGCAGAGAGAAT
Source organism: bacterium ADurb.Bin374 (assembly GCA_002068715.1). The sequence goes on along the minus strand of MWAR01000481.1, from coordinate 1,063 downwards.
TTTTTCGCCTTGCCGGGCCATCGCCGTGCGGCGGCCGCGCAGGTGATGGCAATGATCGGGTCCTGGCGCATGTCCGACTCGTCGAGCACGCGCTTTCCCGTCTTGTAATCGATCAATTCGAGGTTGCCTGCCGCGTCGCCGTCGATACGGTCGATCGTTGCCTGATACTCGTACCGGTCGGTCAGGACGCTGAGGAACTCGTTGATCATGCGGGTATGGCTCGCAACGTAGTCCTGGGCGCAGTAGCGGATCAGCATCTCACGGCCGGCTTCTTTCATCGACAGCACGGAGTCTTCCGCGAAAACGGAGGGGATCGCCTTGTAGAAGGCGTTCAGGGCGAAGGCGGCCGGCTCTGTCTCGTGTCCGGGCCGATAGTCGCGGTGCAGCGCCGTCAGCGCATCGTGCAGAGAACGATCGAACGCGAGATCGACTGACGGAGCCTCGTCCGTCTTCGCGGCGGTGCGCGTAACATATATCGAAGCATATTTATGCGGGCAATCGAGGAAAGCGCGGACCTTGGATGCCGTCAGCGCCGGAATCCTTCCGACGGGGCATATCTCCTGATGCTCGCACCACGGGCAGGCCGATGATCTGACGGGCTCGAAGCGGCTCTGGTAGATCCCTTCCCCGACATCGAGATAGGCTTTCTTCGCGAGCGCCATGCGGTCGTCGCTGCGCCGAACGGTCAGGGACGACCCGTCGCGCAGGAAATGGTGGGTGATGGTCTGGACCTTGCCGGGCCAGATGATGTCGGCGACGTGGAACAGCAGGTTCAGGGTGACGTTCGCTTCCAGCTCGGCCTGGCCGCCCAGCGGTGGTTTGCCGGTCTTGTAATCGACGATGCCGTAGGTGCCGTCGGGCAGAATGTCGACACGGTCGAATTTTCCCGAGTATTCCGAACCGAACAGATCGACCTTGAAAAACATGTCGACCTCATGAGTGTTCGGAAACGCGACTTCGATCTTCGAAAAAAACAGCCGCAGGGCCGCTTCCGCATTGCGGCGCCATTCCAGCTCTTCATCGGAAGTGACGTAACCGCGGTTGTCCCAGGAGCCGTCGAGGG
>MWAR01000480.1 GCA_002068715.1 bacterium ADurb.Bin374 | reverse complement strand
GATCCGGCAGCACCCGCATGGCCTGGCTGAGGACCGCGCGCAACTGGCCATGAGCGCAGATAGCATCCGGACGGGAGTCCGGACGAGCGGGAAACTCCGGCGTCGCGGCGCCGTCCTCGCTATTGCAGGAGGAGGCCGAAACCAGCCCCTGACCACGGCAAGATACGTCTTCTCGACGTTGCGCGCCTCGAACTGGGCCGACAGCTTCCCGGCCGCTTCGGAGCTGAGCGCCATCACGAGCACCCCCGATGTTGCCCGGTCGAGCCGGTGGACGGGGAACACCCGCCGCCCGAGCTGGCCGCAGATTATCGGCAGCAGCGTCTCCGCCGTCGCCTCGGCAATTCGCGTCGGATGCACCAGCAGCCCGATCGGCTTATGGATCGCCACATACCATTCGTCTTGATATATTATCTGCAGCCTATCTTCGGTTCCGCCAGCCATACCTGCTTCCGGTTTTCTTCGCCGCGCCGTGCGTGATAAGAGTGCCAAAGTTTCTCACGAACTGAGAAAAATGACAATCGACTGAAATTCACATGATGCGGACGGCGCCGGCCTGCTATACTCTTGCTCCTATGAAAGCAGGTCGACAATGAACATCCTTTCCCTGGAATCGGTCAGCAAGCGTTATGGGGCGGGCACGCTTCTCGACGCGATCTGCTTCGGTCTGGCAAGCGACGAGAAGATGGGAATCATCGGCCGTAACGGCTGCGGCAAAACCACGCTGCTGCGCATCGTCGCAGGCGTCGAGGCGGTCGATACGGGCCGTGTGACGCTAGCGAACGATATCAGGCTTGCCTACGTGCCGCAGAACCCCGAGTTCAAGGCCGGCCAGACGGTTCTCGACGCCCTGTTCGACCAGTGCGATCCGAAACTCCGCTGTCTGCGCGATTACGAGGCTGCCTGCGCGGCCCTCGAGGCTGCCGGCGGCTCGAACGAAAAGCTGCTGGAGCGCATTTCCGACCTGTCGCACCAGCTCGACGCGACCGGCGGCTGGGCCCTCGAGGCGAACGCGAAAGCCGTCCTGGGCCGTCTCGGCATCACCGACACGTCCTCCGACACCGCGACTCTTTCCGGCGGTCTCCGAAGACGCGTCGCTCTCGCACGCGGCCTGATTCTGCGCCCCAACCTGCTGATTCTCGACGAGCCGACCAACCATCTCGACGCCGACACCATCGAATGGCTCGAAGCATATCTCGCCGCCTACAAGGGCGCCCTGTTGCTCGTCACGCACGACCGCTACTTCCTCGATCGCGTCACGAACCGCATGCTCGAGATCGAGGGCGGCCGCGTCCAGCGGTTCGAGGGCAACTACTCGTATTACCTCGAGAGGAAGGCCGAACAGGAGATCCAGCGAGATGCGGAAGCCCGCAAACGCGAGAACCTGATCCGGCGCGAGCTCGCCTGGCTCCGGCAAGGCGCCAAGGCCCGCTCCACGAAGCAGAAAGCCCACGTGGAACGGGCAGAAGCGGTCGTTTCGGCACCGAAAGCGAAGCAGGACCGGCAGATCGAGCTGTCCTCCGTCTCATCCCGGCTCGGGAACAAGATCCTGGAGCTCGAGAACGTCTCGAAATCGTACGGCGCGAAGAAAGTCCTGGACGGCTTTTCCTACAGGCTGAAGGCGGGAGACCGCATCGGCATCATCGGCCCGAACGGATCGGGCAAGACGACGCTGCTGCATATAATAGCCAATATACTGAAACCCGATTCCGGGCGTATTGACGTCGGGGAAACCGCCGTCATCGGGTGTTTCGAACAGGAACCCGACCTGTTCGCCGGCACGGGCAAAACACCGACGGAGGAGCTGCGGGTGATCGATTTCGTGAAAGCGATCGCCGACCAGGTTCCGACGGCGGACGGCGGCATGATCTCGGCAAGCCAGATGCTCGAACGGTTCCTGTTCACCCCCCAGATGCAGTACAGCCCCGTGAACCGCCTCTCGGGCGGCGAACGGCGGCGACTCTCGCTCCTCAAGCTCCTGATGGGCGCCCCGAACGTGCTGCTGCTCGACGAACCGACGAACGACTTCGACATCGCGACGCTCGTCGCCCTCGAAGCGTATCTCGATTCGTTCAGGGGCTGTCTGATCGTGGCTTCGCATGACCGCGCGTTTCTCGACGGAACGATCGACCAGCTCTTCAAGATCGAGCCGGGAGGCACGTTGACAGGGTATCCGGGAAACTATTCCTATTACCTGGAACACGCAGGGACACACGACGGCTCCCCCCAACCGACGGTCGCTGCCCCGACGGCACCGCCCCGGATTGCGCCGACACCGGCGAAAGAAGCGAAGCCGGGAAAACTATCGTTCAAGGAACGCCGGGAACTAGAAGAACTCCAGGCGCGCATCTGCTCGATGGAAGAACGGAAGGCCGCGATCGAGGCACAGCTCGCCGATCCAGCGGGCGGCTTCGAGGCCATCAAGACACTGTCAGACGAACTCGGCACGCTCACCGCCGCGCTCGACGCCGACATGAACCGCTGGGCGGAACTGGCCGAACGCGAATGACGCCGGCGGCAATGTGTGGTATACTGTACAGGTCGAATTTGTGCTGTTTCGGCGTGAATCGACACCGTTCACGGATTGCGGTATATTTATAGTCACACATATAGTGAACGATTTGCGTGCCGTCATGAATCTGCGTTCAACTCATCCCAATACGTTCCTGCGTGATGACGACCCCGGATTGATCGGCTGTTCCGAAAAAGGAAGGTATTCCGAATGAGTTCCACCGACGAAACCCCCGTCCGCTTCGCCGACCTCGGCCTCCATGCGCAGGTTCTGCGCGCCCTCGACGATGTCGGGTACGAGACGCCCACGCCGATCCAGGCACGGATGATTCCGATCATCCTCTCCGGGAAAGACGTGCTCGGCCAGGCGCAGACCGGCACCGGCAAGACCGCGGCGTTCGCGCTTCCCCTGCTCTCGACGATCGACCTAACGAAGATCGACCCGCAGGTGCTCGTGCTGGCGCCGACCCGCGAACTCGCCGGGCAGGTCGCCGAGGCGTTCAAAAAATACGGTGCGCATCTTCCCGGCTTGAAGATCCTGCCGATCTACGGGGGCCAGGAGTATGGGCCGCAGCTCCGTCAGCTCGCGCGCGGCGCCCACGTCGTCATCGGGACGCCGGGGCGGGTCATCGACCACATCGAGCGCGGCAGCCTCATCCTGAAATCGCTCGCATGCCTCGTGCTCGACGAGGCCGACGAGATGCTGAAGATGGGCTTCAAGGAGGATGTCGAGCGCGTGCTTCAGGAAACGCCGGGGAAGCGCCAGATCGCGCTGTTCTCGGCGACCCTGCCCAGCGCGATCAGGACGATCGCAAAGACGTACATGAACGAGCCCGAGGAAGTGATCATCAAGAGCAAGACCACGACCGTCGAGGCGACCCGCCAGCGATACTGGCTCGTCAACCGGTATCACAAGCTCGACGCGCTTTCGCGCATCATCGAGATGGAATCGTTCGACGCCATGCTGATCTTCGTGCGCACCAAGATCGAGACGCTAGAGCTCACCGAGCAGCTCGCGACGCGCGGTTTCACCGCCGTGCCCCTGAACGGCGACATTCCGCAGAACCAGCGTGAGCGCACGATCGAGCAGCTGCGCTCGGGGAAACTGAATATTCTCATCGCCACCGATGTCGCGGCCCGCGGCCTCGACGTCGACCGCATCAGCCACGTCATCAATTATGATCTGCCGTATGATACCGAGTCCTATATTCACCGCATCGGCAGAACGGGCCGGGCAGGCCGGAGCGGCGAGGCGATCCTGTTCGTCGCTCCGCGCGAGCGGCACCTGCTGAAGGTCATCGAAGGCGCGACCCGCCAGAAGATCGAACTCCTGGAGCTCCCGACCATCGCGGCCATCAACGAAAAACGCATATCGGGCTTCAAGACACGCATCGCCGGCGTTCTCAACGGCGAGGAGTGGAAGGCCTATCTCTCGATCGTGACCGAGTTTTC
>MWAR01000479.1 GCA_002068715.1 bacterium ADurb.Bin374 | reverse complement strand
CCGGAGCGTCGGTTCAGCGTCTGGAAAAGTCGCCGCGAAGCCGGTACAGAGCCGTTCCGATCCATTCGTGCATGGCGTAGGAGAAGAGCGAGAAGTCACTCTCGCAGGCATTGTCGATCGTTTTTCCCGATTGGACTGGAGCTGGAAGCACTTCGAACCCTGCCGCGGAGAACACGGCGGCGGCGCGACTGATATGGGGGCCGTTCGTGACCAGCAGCAGACGTCGGATGCCTCGCGGAAGCAGAACCTGGGCGACTTTCCGCGCTTCGGTGCGCGTTGTCGTGATGCCGCCGGTCAGGATTTCGTAAGACCCTCGCGGCAGATCGAGAAAGGCGGCGAAAGATGCGACCCAGACGGCTTCAGGAATCGGCCGGTTCGGAAGCGGATCGCCCGTGCTGAAGACAAGCAGCGGGGCCCGCCCGGCCCGCAGCAGCTCGGCACCGTGCAGAACCCGCTGGAGCCCGGCATACGTATACTCTCCCTGTTTCGATACCCCCGAGGCCAGAACCAGAATTGCATCTGCGTTTCCGTCGGCATGGGGCAGCAGCAGTGGTCTGCACAGATAGCCGGCGATCGGAAGATACGTCAGGAGGACCATAATCGTTCCGATGGCCGCGAGACTCTGAAGGATTTTCGAGAGAAGGAGGCTCTGCTCGGTTTTTCGGCAGGCGACGACGAGCGCCCACAGGCCGATGATGCCGATTCCGATGGCGAACGCCTGTCGCGCGGGCTCTCGAACCTGGGGAATCACGACCACGGCGATGAGCGTGGCAAGTGGAACGGCGAGAGCCGAGGCGACCTTGGAAAAAGGGGAACTGCCTTTTTCAGGATTCATGCGGATCTTCCTGCTTCGTCACCGGCCTGCGGCGCTTTTCATCAGTAGCGAGGGCGTCGATCAGGCTTCTGCACCAGGCGAGAACCGCTTTGCGATACTCGAAATGCTCCAGCCGTTTTCCTTCGTCGCGGAGCTTCGTGAAAGCATACAGCATCTCGCAGCCGATCTTGTGAAGCTCGTATGCCTGCGGAATCAGCATGGCGATCCCTGCGCGGGTCGCACGCCCGGGAAGCGGCGAGTTGAAGAAGGCTTCCGAGGTCAGAACGAGCGCCAGAAAACGATTGTGCGCCTTCCTGCGCACCTGGATGTCGGCAGGCGTGGGCGGCGGTTCGAGCTTCACGGCCACGCGCGACAGCAGCTCGTTTCCCAGCATGGCCATGCAGTAAACGTGTGCTTCGAGCAGCCGGTCGGGCTGACCGCGCAGGGTTTCGAGCGTCAGATCGTCCAGTCGGTGAAAGATGTTCTGGCTTTCCGGGCTCAGCGCCTGCACGGGAAAGGTCATCGTCTCGATGCGCCCCTGTTGCTGTTTGAGCGCGCGCTTCGGGAACACCGCGAGCTGGCCGTCGATCGCTTCCACGAGACTGTCGTTGGTGAGCGGGTTCAGCCTCGGCTCCTCGGCGGGTTTGTCCTTCCGCGCCTCCGGCCAGACCTCATCCTGTGTAGGAGCGCTTTTCTCAGGCTGCCTGCCGGCTCGGGGCACGGAATGAGAGGCTTTTGAAACCGCCGGGGATTGCGGAGCCGGCTGAACGGCACGCGCCGGAGCCGACGACAGCTGCTGGTGCCAGGCGGCGATCCCAAGCAGGGCCGCGTATGCGGCGGCGACCACACCCGCGGGAATGCTTCCGACGTCGACGAGCGCAAGGGGAAGCGCGGCGCCGGCCCTGACCGCCGCCATGAACGCATCCAGTGCCAGCGCCAGCCCGGCCGCCAGAAACACGCCCGCCTGGAACCAGACGACGCTCATGATCACCATGAACAGCCCGATCGGCAGGATGAAGTCGAACGACCAGACGACCAGCGGATTCACTACGAACGCCGCCAGGGGAACGATGCCGAAATGCCAGGCGACCAGCGGTATCGTCGAGAGGCTCGCGGCAGTCGACACGGCAAGATATCGGGCCGGGACCCTGGGCAGACGCAGGCGCAGAAACAGGGATTCGAGCGGCGGCCGGCCGAGAACGATCCCGAGGACGGCGATGAAGCTCAGCTGAAACCCGACATGGTGCACCCAGGCGGGATTCCACAGCAGGACCGCCAGCGCCGCCGCCGCGACCGGCCTGATCGGGCCTGGGTCGGCTTCGAGAAGAGAAGACAGAGCTACCGCTACATACATGGCTACGGCCCGCCAGACCGACGGCTGGCCTGACGTCATCAGCGCGTAGCCGACGAGAACTGCGATGGTGAACAGCGCCCGCGAGATTGGCGGAATACCGCTCCAGTGAAGTATAGCTGTCAATACAAATGCCAGGACGAGAAGATGCTGCCCCGAGACGGCGAGCAGATGGGAAACGCCGGTGTCCCTGAACAGGCGGCGGTCTTCGCGGCTCAGCCGGCTTGTGTCGCCGAGCAGCAGCCCCTGCATGAAGCCCTGGTGGCGTTCCGGCAGGAGCCGGGAGATTGCGTCGCGTGTGTGCTTCTGGAGAAAGTGGATCGACGGTTCCAGCGTTGTCGATCCCGTGGCTTCGCCGAGCGCAGCCGCCTTGAACCGGGCGAGGCGCCGGCTGTCCCCCGACGAAAGCGTGCCGGCCGCGGAATACTTCTGCCCCGGCTCCGGAAGAATTTCGGTGCGGCGGGTTTCGACCCGGATGTCACACGAGAGGGCCATTTCCTGCGATGCCGTCTCGTACACCGGCCGGGACATGGTGAACGACAGGCCTCCGCGTGCCATCGGCCTGAAATCGCCCGAACAGACGCCGGTCAGGCGCCCGGTCGAGCCGTCGAAGGGCACCAGTTCGGCAGGAGTTGCCGGCAGCTCGGCCCGGATCGTTCCCGCGAACGTGCCGCAGGCGATCGCGCAGCCCAGCAGCGGTACCCATGCGGCTCGCCCGCCGAGCGGCAGAACGAACGACAGGGCAGTCCCGACGAGAGCCAACCCCAGAAACACCCACCAACCGGATGCAGGCACGAAATCGGCAAGTTGGAGTCCGATGATGAACGCTGCGACGAAGAACGGCAGGGTTTCATATTCACTGCCGGAATGAGACCGGGAAGGGGTTCGCTGTTTCACGGTTCCTCGTCCAGTCGGACGCCGTCGATACGCAGTTGATTGATCTTCGCCGGCCCGAGCCCTGGAACGCGCTGCTGAAGGTCATCCCAGCTTCGGAACGGCATCTCGCGCCGCTCGGCGATGATCCGGTCGGCGATGATCGGTCCGATGCCCGGGCAGGCCAGCAACGCAGGCCTGTCGGCCGTGTTGATGATCACCTTCGACGGCGCCTGCGGCCCCGTTTCGGCGATGGGAGTGCCCCACACCCGGCCTTTCGAATCGACGCTCGTGTCGATCAGGGCCTCTCCCGCGGGAACCGCTTCCGAAGGTCTGACGGCATGCGTCGTCCACCACGCCGCGGCGAGGTTGATCAGGAGCGAGCCCACGATGAGAATCAGGAACTGGCGACGGTCGTCGGCGGTCGGTTCAGACATACCCTCCATCCTTCCCCCTCGCTCCGGAGCGTCCATGGACGGTCTCCGAGGGCTTCCGTGATCCAGCCGATTCCAGCAATCTCGCTCCCGGGCTCGGTCTCGAACCGGCAGGCATCGACGACGACCCAGTTCCAGCCCCCCCGCTCGAGCGCGACGCGCACCGCCCGCATCGGCAGAAACGGCTCGGCGAGCTTCTCGAGAGATGGCGTCGGCCAGTCGCCCGTCCGTTCGAGAAACGCGCGGGCGAGCAGCGGGGCGAACGGCAGCAGCAGCGACCAGATCAGCCGCACTCCGGCGCCGGGAACGGCGGGGCCTGCCGGCGCCTGCTTCCAGGCCTTTCGCACCGCGGCCAGAGCCGGGTAGGCATGCGACCGCAGGACGAGGTGGTCACGCGCCGCGAAGGCCGCTGATAGCCAGGGGGCGGCGTCCCATGCGCTGCATTCCGGATCATTCGTGGCTGCCGCAGCGGCGGCTTCGGAACGTTCGTGGACCAAAGAGAGCCAGCGATGCGCGGACTCCAGGAGCGGCTCGTCGGGAAGGGCGTCGCCCGCGGTCAGGGAAGCGATACATACCGCATCATATCCATACTCGGCGGTGAGTTCCGGAGCGATGGAAACAGGCATGACATCGACCGGAAGCCAGCATTCCCGCCCGCTCCAGGCCTGGCACGCACGCTGCCGGACGTCGGCCTGAAAGGACCCTTCGGAACGAGAGGTCGGGAGCCAACGTGAAGCGTCGCGGGCGATCCGGTGCGGGTTGTACCGGAGGCTCATCTGCCCAACTGCGACCAGAGAAGATCGATCCGCTTGTTCTTGATGCCGGCTTCGTAGGCGAGGAAAAACAGCATCTCCCGCGCGTGGTCGATGATCGCCTGCTCCTGCATGGCTTTTCCGCATGCGATCAGCAGGCGGATCTCGGTGATGAAGAAGTCCTGGTCGCTCGCCTGGGCGTTCTTCTCGGCGGCGAGAAGGCCTTTCATCACGTCTTCATACGCCCTGGACTCGAACTTCTCGACCAGGGCGTTCACCTCGTGCGCCGTCGCGACCGCTCGTTTCATTTCGATGCCCTCGGGGCTCGTCAGCTTCGCAGCACGCTTCTCGGCTGTCGCGACCGCGTCCGGCGCCAGTTTCAGATTGAAGAACGAGTCGTAGGCCAGGATCAGTGCCGCCCCGACGATCAGCTCATCGAGCTCCTCGCCGGTCGTGAAACTTCTTCCGGCCACCCCCGCGATTTTGCGATATGTCCGAAGCGGCATGCCCAACTCGGCCTCGGCCTTGGTGAACGCCGCCAGCGCCAAGTCTCCACGGTCCTTCTCGACGGCTAGCCGGCCTTCCTCGAGATGGCTGTCGAAACGCCCCTGGGCTCTCGATCCGAGCAGATACAGGCCGCCGGTCACCACCGCCGCCGTGGCCAGCAGAATGCCGATCAGGGCGATGAAAACCATGGAACCGCGACGGTTCCGCGTGTCGGAAAACATCGGCGAATACAGGTTTCTAGGGTTGTTCGGGTTCATCGCCCCCATTATAGTCGCATCCCCCGCTCCCTGCAACTCCCGCAGTATTCAGGGCAACCACATCAGGTTTCACAACCGCTGAATCACAGAGATACAAAGAACGTTATATCGCCGAGACGCAGAGACACGGAGAAAGAAGCGAGATGAATAAAGAGGGAATGAGCATTTCCCTCAGCGTCTGGAATGTGGATTCCGTTACAAGAACCGATCTGCAGATGGAGCAGATGAAATTCTGAAAATCTTCTTTTCAAGAAGTTTTCGGCGCATGCGGAAAATCAGGCGTTTCCAGGTGTCCGTTCCTATCGGTTCTCCATCTGCGTCCATTTGCTCTCCATCTGTGGGTGCGGGCAGAATTTCATGCGCTCGCCCTGGCTCATCCGGGTTGCGCGCGGGGCCGGAGTGCGGTAATGCTGGTAGCATGAACACCATACATGACGCGTCCCCTGCCGGTTCCTTCACTCCGTTTCTCGTCGACCGAAACATGATGGGCAGGCTCACGGACGCCCTCGGCTATGCTTCCGGCGACTGCCGGTTTGGCTTTCTCGACAAACTCTGCGTGATTCACCGCATCAACACACTCGCAGGGCTGTTTGCCGCGAACCACGGCTGGCTCGGCGCCAGCTTCTCGGCGATCGAGATCCTCTCCGTTCTCTACCACTTGCGCGTTGGCGACCCCGCACTGCCGGCGGCCGGCCGCGACCTGGTGGTCCTGTCGAAAGGCCACGCGGCGATGGCGCAGTATGCCGTTCTCGCGGCCTGCGGCCTCTTTCCGATCGAAAAACTGCTCAAATACAAGACGATTCCCGGCCTGCCGGCCCACTGCGATCGGTCGGTTCCAGGCGTCGACACCGACAGCGGCTCGCTCGGCCAGGGGCTGTCGAAAGCGCTCGGACTTTCCCTCGCCCGGCGCCGCGCGGGCATTTCGCATCATTGCTACGTGCTCCTCGGTGACGGCGAACTCCAGGAGGGGCAGGTGTTCGAATCGATGTTGTCGCACGCCCGGCTTGGACTGACGGGGTGCATTCCCATCATCGACCGGAATTTTCTCCAGTCCGACAGCCAATGCGCGGAGATCAAGGATGCCCACGACTGGAACGGCCTTCTGACGGGAATCGGCCTGCGCGTCTTCACCTGCGACGGCCATTCCGTCAGGTCGCTCGACCAGACTCTCAAAGCCGCCGCCGAGTGTGGCCGCCCGGCGATCGTGATCGCAGAAACGGTCAAGGGATACGGGACCTCGCTGACCGGGATGGCGCCTCAGACGGCGCGTCGTCAGGGCGTCTGGCACGCCCGCATCCCCGACCGGTGCGAGTATCTGGCCATGGTGGCAGAGCTCGTCGAACGGCTCGGCGATTCTGATATCACGAACGCGTTCGCCGCATGGCGACGCGCATACGCCATGGAATCGGTGGTGGCGGCGCCTGCCAGCCCAGCCCCGGTCGGGATCGCGACCTCCCGCTCGACCGCCGCCGGCTTCGTGGCAGCTCTGCAGGAGGCGATGCCGCTGCGGAAGATGCTTTTCATCCTCGATGCCGACCTCGAGAAATCCTGCCGCCTGACGGATATCGCCCTGGGCTACCCCGACCGGTTCATCGAAGTGGGCATCAGCGAGCAGGACATGGCTTCGATCGCGGCCGGTATCGCCCTTGGCGGCGGCGTGGCGGTCGTGAACACCTATGCCGCATTCCACAAACGCGCGCTGGACCAACTGTTCGCGATCTCGGCCGAGGGGCTTCCCGTTATCGTCGCCGGCCATTACGCAGGTATCGACTACCATACCGACGGGAAGTCGCACCAATCATTGAACGATATCGGGCTGTTCCGGGCACTGGGCGGCTTCGAGGTCTACGAACCGCTTACGCCGGAGGATGCCGGAAATCTCCTCACGCTGCTTCTCGACCGGTATGCCGCCGATCGGGCCGCCGGCCGCCGATCGACGCCGGCTTATCTTCGTCTGCATCGCACGCCGCTCGCGGATCAGTTGCCGAAGCCGGCGGACGAGGCGCCCCTGCGCTGGCGACGCTGGCGG
>MWAR01000478.1 GCA_002068715.1 bacterium ADurb.Bin374 | reverse complement strand
GAGTTGAGCGTCCATCGGAACATGCGGCCGCCGCTCAGCAGCAGGCGGAAATTCTCGAGCGACCAGACGCCGTAGGCGGGCGGGCTCTGCTCGAGCGCGGCTGGGTCGGTGAACGCCGTGACGAGCATCCAGGCGAGCGGCCCGAGCGTCAGGACGAGGCCGACGGTCAGGACACCGGTGGAGATCAGGGTTGGGGTCATGCGGCGGCTGGATGTCATGCGAGCCTCCGTTCAGGCCAGTTCCATCTCGGTCTTCCCGCCGAACCTGCGCTGGAGGACCGTGACGGTGAGAATGCCGATGAAGAGAAGAAGCGCCATCGCCGACGAGAGGCCGAAGTCGAAGTCCCGGAAGGCAGCGGTGTAGACGCGGTGGACGATGACCTCGGTCGACATGCCCGGACCGCCGTCGGTCAGCATTAGGACCTGGGCGAACACCTGGAGTGCGTCGATCGCGCCTGTGATGAGCAGGAACATCGTCGTGTGCCTCAACAGCGGGACGGTGATGTGCCACCAGCGCTGGATCGGCGTCGCGCCTTCGAGGTCGGCCGCTTCGTATAGCGACTTGGGGATGTTTCCGAGCGCCGCCAGGTAGATCAGGATCGCCCCCCCGGGCGACCGCAGGACGCCCGTCAGGAGGATCGACGCGAATGCGATGTCCGGATCGGTCAGCCAGCCGACCGTCGGCAGGCCGATCGTGCGCAGAACCGTGTTGAACAGGCCGACCTCGGTGTTGAACAGCCATCGCCAGACCATCGAAATGACGACGACGGAGGCGACGCCGGGGAGATAATATAATGCTCGATATATGCTTTTGAGACGGCCGGACAGCGCATGGATCAGGCTCGCCGCGATGAGGGCCGTGCCGGTGTTCACGCTGACCGTGACGAGGGTGTAGATAGTGGTGTTCCAGCAGGCTTTCACGAACCTGGCGTCCTCGAACACGCGCGTGAAGTTGCCGAGCGTGAAGCCGCCGACCTCCCCGAGCCGGTAATCGCGGAACGCCAGGAGGATGGCGTCGATCAGCGGATACGCCAGAAACAGTCCGAGTATCGTTATGGCAGGCATCAGCATGATCAGGTGCGCCTGACGTGCGGCCAGGGCTGCCACGATGACGAGCGGGAAGAGCCACAGAAACGCCTTTCCGAACCACGATCCGCCCCGGATATCCTCGCAGACCGAGCCCTGCGCTCGCTGCATGAGGGCGCGAATGCGTTCGCCGGCAGAGTTCATCGCCGAGACGGAGGTCTGCTTTCCGAGCAGGGCGTTCTGGACTCCCTGTTCGATCTCTTCGTCGATCTGCGGCCAGCGGGCGTCGCTCGGCACCGTGCGGCCCTCCTGGAGGATCTCCCAGGCCCGGGTCATGTGTGCGTTGCCGGCATAGATGTTGCCGGCGCTGCGTCGGGTCGGGAACTGGGTGTATCTGACGAGATCCCGCTGGCGTTCCGCGCTCGTGATGAACCGGGCGAACTTCGCCGCGGCCTTCATGCGGACAGGGTCGTCGCGGTGGAACAGATACAGGCCGGAGATGCCCAGAAACGAGCCCGACGGCTTGCCGGCCGGGGCGGGGAAGTGCATCAGATCGAAATCCATCGGATACTTGTCGGTCAGCGCCTTGATGCCCCAGAGGCCGAACGCTCCGGCCGCGATACGGTGCTCGCGCGCGAACGCCGTCCATATGTCGTTCGACTGGCGGCCGCCGGAATCGGGCGGAATCAGCCCTTTCGCGATCAGATCCCTGAGCCATTCTATACCGCGTACGATATCCGATGCCTCGGCCGGCTTCGAATCGCCGAAGCCGGGCCAGGTTCCCCCGAACTGAAGGATGAACGGGAAGTTCGCCGTCTCGTTTTTCTGGAAGTAGATCCCGAGCGGATAATGGCCGTTCAGGCCTTTCTGATGTTGTCGGACGGTGGCCAGCGCCTCGACGAACCGCTCCGGCGTCCAACGGCCGTCAACGGGCAGTTCGACACCGGCCGAGGCGAATATGGAGCGGTTCACATACAGAAGCTGCCCGCCCATGTACCAGGGCCAGCCATACAGTTTTCCGTCCACCGTGTATGCTTCGAGGGCACCGGGAAGGTAATCTTCCCGATCACCTGGCTCGAGATACGCGTCCATTGGCTCGACCAAGCCTTCCCTGATGAACAGGAGGGGCACGGTGCCGGGCGCGATGTCGGGATACCTGCCGCCCAGGGCGGCGATCTTCAGCTTCTCGTCGCCGCGGTTCCACGTCATCTCGGTCAGCCTGACCCTGATCGAGGGATTCTCGGCTTCGAACGCCCGGATCTGTTTCTTCATCCAGGCGAACCGGTCGATCGTTTCGCCGGGTTCGAGCCAGCGCGGATAATCCCAAATTTCGATTTCCGTCGCCGACGCCTGTCCGGCGAAAAACAGCATCAGCAGAAGAATCGGCAGGAACCGGCGGAGCGTCGGGAGGAGCGGAATCATTTTCCCGAACGGGTGAGTGTTGTCAAGGCGCTTCATTTCAGATAAAATGGGTACGCATTTTCTTAAAATATCCTACAGACAGGAATGGATGATGGACGACAAACTTGCTCAACTGACCGAAGCGATCAAGGCCGACCCGAAAAATCCGGAACTGTACAAAGAGCTGGGCAACATCTACTTCCGCGATGAAAAGTATGATGAAGCCATCGAGTATTACCAGAAAGCTCTCGAACTCGATCCGAAATATTTCAAGGCTCTCTATAATATCGGCAACACGTACTACAAAATGGACCAGCAGGAAAAAGCGGTGCATTACTGGCACCTGGCGATCGAGGTCAAGCCTGATTTCGATCACGCCTACTTCAACCTCGGGTATCACTACTACCAGAAGGGGTTCCTCCGCGAAGCCATTCGTGCCCTTGTCGAAGCCGCCCGCATCAAGCCGGAGGCCGCCGATACCCATCACTATCTCGGCCTCTCCTACCACAATACGAACCAGTTTGCGAACGCCGTCGAGGAGTTCCGGAAAGCGATCGCCCTTTCCCCTGAAGACCCCGATTATCACTACAATCTCGCCAACACGAGCTACGACCTTGGCGATTACAGGACTGCCGCCGAGGAATGGGCGCTGACGCTCAAATACCGCCCGAAGGATTCAAAGGCCCGGAACAACTACTGCGATGCGCTTCTGCAGCTGAACAAGTTTGACGAGGCCCTGAAGGAAATCGAGATCGTGCTCGGGGAAGAGCCGGAATACCCGCCGGCCCTCTGCACCAAGGGCGAGCTTCTCGAAAAACTCGACAAGCCCGACGAGGCCAAAGCCCTGTTCGAGCGCGTCTACAAGCTCACGGAGGGCAAGGAAGACTGGAAACTGCTGTTCGAATACGTCCAGAAAAAAATGCGCGGCGACAAGGAAGTGCCGGCTGTCTGAGTAAAATAGTCGGCGATATACCGTAGAGAAAGAGCCCCCGTTCCAGGTCCGGAACGGGGGCTCTCGTCATGCGGCAGGTCAGGCCGCTTTCTTGCGGGCCGCAACCTGGCCCTGGTTCATGAGTTTCTGGGGATTCGTCAGATACTCGTACAAGGCATGCTCGGCTCGATAGGCAGGTCCCATTTCCTGTCCATCCATCAGAACACGCCCGTCAGTGAAAATTTCGATCAGCATTCGACCTCCTTAAGGCATCTGGTTTCTTCGGGCTCGCCGGTCAGCCGGTCGAGCGGGTTTCACGATCAGGGTGCGGATACGCCGTCGAAGCCGGTATAGGCCCCTTCGGTGGCGGTCTGCGGGGTGTCGCCGGTGGCGAATTCCCCTGTTTCGCCCGGGGAAGAGGCAGCCGGCGGCGGTTCCGACCCGATTCCGGTGCCG
>MWAR01000477.1 GCA_002068715.1 bacterium ADurb.Bin374 | reverse complement strand
GGAGATTCTCAATTGCATGGCCAGACTGATGCCCTGGCAACTCGCCGTTTTCGAAAAGCACAGTGATTCCTGCGATCTGGTGTGGGTCGTTTCGGCCACGGGCATCGTCAGCGCCTGCCCTGATGAATACGCTGCCGGAATCGCCTCGAACCCGAATCTCGCTGACCTGGACGAGACGAAAGAAGAATATCTGACGCTCTATACTCCCGAAAAAAATCCGACCCGCGAAATCCGATGGATGCAGCCGTATCTCGATGAAATCAAGAAAATCTGGATGATCAGCTGCGTCGCTCCGCTGTATCGCGACGACAGATTCCTCGGAACACTCGGGGTCGACGTCACGATTCAGAATCTGGTGGAGTGGCTGAGAGGATTGCATATCGGCAGGAGCGGTTACGCCTTCATGATCTCCGCGACCGGCGCGCCCTTGGCACTGCCCGAAGCTGGTATCGAGGATCTGGCCTGCACTCCTCTGCTGAAGGAGGCGCTCAGGGAATCATGCAGACCGCTCGGCACCCAGGCCTGGAACAGTCGTCTCGAGCAGGCGCTCCAGGGCACCATTGCCGAAGGATGTTCCGTGACGCTGGAAAGCCTCTATGGGCAGATGGTTGCACAGAAAACGGGCGTCGAAACGATCGAGTTTCCCGACGGAATCAAGATCGTCGCCTACTGCCCGATCGGGCAGGCGGGCTGGAGCATCGGGCTCGTTCTTCCGGTGGAGGAAGCGCTTTCGGCTCTTCAGCCTGTATTGGCCGGCATCGATTCTGCGCGGGGGGATTACACCTTTTTCCTGACTCTGTTCATCGTCATTTCTGCGTTGATTGCAGCTATTCTTGGCGCATGGGGTGGCAGGCGTTTCGCCGGCCCCGTCAACGATCTGATCAGTTCGATCTCCAGCATCAGCAAGGGGAACGCCTGGAGAGACGTCGAGAGGGGAAGTTTCGACGAGCTCCGGAACCTCGCCGACAGCGCAAACGTGATGGTCCGGCAGATCGCCGAGAACGAGCAGATGCTTGAAGCGCTGTTCAACGGGGTGAACGACGCCATCTTCGTCCACAAATCTAATGGTGACATCATTCGGGTGAACGACCGAATGTGTGAGATGTTCAAAAGCACCAGAGAGCAGGCTGTCGGGATGAACCTCGGGCTCACCAGCAGCGGAGAGTCACCCTACACGGCCGAAGATGGCCTCAGGTGGATCGGGCGTGCACTGGCAGGAGAATCGCCGGTATTCGAATGGCGCAGCCGTGATACGACAGGGCGTCTGTTCTGGACCGAAGTGGGCCTTCGGCGGATCGATCTGTCGGGTGAACCGTGCGTCATCGCGACGGTCCGCGACATCTCGGCCCGCAAAGAGGCAGACGAGAAACTTCGTCTCGTCGAGGAACAGTTGCGGCAGGCCCAGAAGCTCGAATCCATCGGGAGGCTCGCGGGCGGAGTCGCTCACGATTTCAACAACATGCTGACGCCCGTGCTGGGCTATGCCCAAATCATGAAACAACTGGTTCCGCCTTCCGACCGGCTCAGGCCGATGATCGACCATATCAGCACGGCGGGAAACCGGTGCCGGGCCCTCATCTCCCAACTGCTTGCCTTTGCCCGCAAACAGGTGTTGCACATCCGGCATCTCGATCTCAACGCGGTCATCCGGGATTTCATGCCGATGCTCCACCGGACCCTGCGGGAGGACATCCGTGTCGAATGCCGTTTCACACCTGATATCGCCGGCATCATGGGCGATTCCGGACAGATCGAACAGATCATTCTGAACCTGGCCCTGAACTCGCAGGACGCGATGCCGAGCGGCGGCGACCTCGTTTTCGAGACGCGTTTCGAGAAGCCCGACAAGGGATTCATGGAATTGCATCCTGAGATTTCCGACGGACTGCACGTCGTCTTCACGGTGAGGGATACGGGTGTGGGCATGTCTGCCGAAGAGATCGGCCGGATGTTCGAGCCCTTTTTCACGACCCACGGGCACGGTGCTGGCAAGGGAACGGGCCTCGGGCTCGCCATCGTCCATGGGATCGTCCAGCAGCATTCCGGCTGCATCACCGTTTCCAGTGAGATCGGGAGGGGAACGGCCATCGAAATCTTCTTTCCGGCCTCGAAGGCGACTTCCGAGGCCGCACATCAGCCGGCTGAAGACAGACGCAAAACCGTCGGGGGAAACGAGACGATCCTGATCGTCGAAGACCAGGACATGGTACGCGACCTGACGACCACCATGCTCAGGGAGTTCGGATATCGGACCCTTGCCGCCTCCTGCGGCGCCGAGGCGATTGCGATCGGCGAACGGGAAGGCGGGAAGATCGACCTGGTGCTGATGGATGTGATTCTGCCGGATATGACCGGAAAACAGGTGTATGAGCGCATGCGCGAAACGATGAAGAAAACTCTGAAAGTATTGTATATGTCTGGATATACTGCTGACGTCATCGGCAATCACGGCGTGCTCGAACCGGGGACCATGTTCATTCAAAAGCCATTCGACATCAAGGATCTCGCGAGCAAAGTCCGTGAAACACTCGTGAATACGGCATAGGCCAGCCAGCCTCCATGTCGATGGATGATCCGGATAAATATATATCTAAAAATACACGATGGGGAGTAACGATGAAAAACATGTCTTTCCTGGCGATCATGATGTGTCTGCTTCTTCTTCCGGCCGCGAGCATGGCGGATACGCTGATCCCGAAGGGGACCCTGGTGCGGCTCAAACTTGCAAAAACACTGTCGACGCGCACGAACAGGACAGGCGAGATGGTCATGCTCAATGTCGTCGATGCCATCCAGATCGGGAAGCGGATCGTGATCAAGAAGGGGGCCATCGCCCAGGCGCAGCTCGAGAAGGTTCGCGGCCCTGGCCGGTTCGGCAGGAACGGGAGCATCAAGATCCGGTATCTGTTCGTCACGAGCGTTCGCGGAACGCAGATTCCGATCGTGCTCGGCGAGCGCTCGATCAAGGCGAACCAGTCGATGGGTCTCGCCGCCGGCGCGTCTGCGGCCGGCTACATCATCCTCGGCCCGATCGGCGTGGTCGGCGGGGTGTTCGTCAAGGGGCATCACATAGACATCCCGGCCGGCACCGAGCTGATGGTAGAGGTCGAAAACGATTACATGCTCTGAGCGATGACAGCGGCCGAAAGGATTCCCGAGGGAGAAATGCGTTCGACCCGCTCGACCTCGATGTAGGCGGTTCCTGCTTGCCATGCCGGATGTCGGCATAAATTCCAGGCTTCAGGGGTTGTAAAACTGACGCGCTCGTCTTGGTTCGATCACGGCTTGTACCGGATGTTCGCGCATGATATGTTTTTTCCGTGTCACGAAATTTTCACGACAGGGAGGAACGGATGCGCTGCATCGTCCCGATCAAGCAGGTGCCCGAGACGAACTCGGTGAAGATGGACGAGAAAACCGGAACGATGATTCGTGACGGGGTCGAGGCGATCATCAACCCTCTCGACCTGTATGCGCTGGAAGCGGCGTTCAGGCTCAGAGAGCGGCACGGGGGCGAGGTCGTCGCCCTCACCATGGGGCCGTCCAAAGCCGTGACGGCGCTTCGCGAAGCGATCGCCATGGGAGCCGACAGAGGTGTTCTGCTCAGCGACAAGTCCTTCGCCGGCGCCGACACCTGGGCGACGAGCCGGGTTCTCGCAGCGGCCGTTCAGCGGCTCGGTATCGACGGGCAGACCCTGGTTCTCTGCGGCGAACGGGCGGTCGACGGGGATACTGGCCAGACGGGACCGGCGCTTGCGTCCTGGCTCGATCTGCCCGTCGTGACATATGTCTCTTCCATCGATGAGGGCAATGAGCCAGCGGGCGGAACCGGTGCCGGGTGTTGCCGGCTCGAGCGTCTCACCGAGGATGGCTACGAACTGCTCGAGATGAAGCTTCCCGGTGTCGTCACCGTCGTCAAGGAGATTGCCGCGCCCCGCCTGCCGACGCTGCGGGGCAAACAGCGCGCGAGGGCGGCCGAGATCCCATGCTGGGGCCGCGACGAGCTTGGTTTGCCGCCGGAATGTCTCGGCCTCGCGGGCTCGCCGACGCGGGTGGTTTCGCTCGCCAGGCCGCGCGTGTCGCGTGCGTGTGAGAAGATTGCCGCTCCCGATGCTGCAGCGATGCGCGCAGCGGCGGCAAGGCTGGTCGCCTTCCTGCACGACAGGCACCTCGTCTGAGCTTCGGATCAAGGCAGGAGAGATGAGTTGAATACGCAAAACAACCGTGAAATCTGGGTTCTAGGCGAACAGCGCGATGGGCGGGTCCTGCCGGTCACGCACGAACTTCTCACGCGCGGGCGCGCCCTCGCCGACACCCGCGGGGCCTTGCTGTCCGTCGTCCTGTGCGGAGACGCCATCGACGAACGCGACATGGCCGAGCTGGGAGAGCGTGGCGCAGACCGCGTCGTGGCGATCGAGGCGCCCGAACTGGTCCATTTCGACTGCGAGCGCTACACCGCCTGCCTGATCGAGCTGGTCAGGGAGCGCGATCCGGAAATCTTCATCGCGGCCGCGACGACGACTGGCCGCACGCTCATGCCGTATCTGGCGATCAAGGCCAACACAGGCCTCACGGCCGACTGCACCGGCCTCGAGATCGACCCGCAGACGGGACTGCTGCTCCAGACCCGGCCCGCGATCGGTGGAAACGTCATGGCCACGATCAGAACGCCGTCACACCGGCCGCAGATGGCCACGGTCCGGCCGCGAAGCACGGCCCCGGCGCCGCGAATGCCTGGCAGGGCGGGGGCTATCGAGCGCCGGAAGCCGAAGGCCGATGCGCTGGCGTCGAGGGTGCGCAGAACCGGCTTCATTCCCCGCGAGGAGTCCCACGACATCGCCGAGGCCGACCGGATCGTCTGCGTCGGCCGGGGCGTGAGGAAAGCCGAGGGAATCGCACCCGCAAGGCGTCTCGCGGAACGCCTGGGAGCGGCGATCGGCGGCACGCGCGACGCGGTTGACCGCGGCTGGCTTTCATACCCTCACCAGATCGGCCTTTCCGGGAAAACCGTCAGCCCCACGCTGTATGTCGGCCTTGGTGTATCAGGTGCTATTCAACACATTGCCGGTATGCAGACCGCCGGGACGATCGTCGCCGTGAACACCGATCCCGACGCCTGGATCTTCCGGTTTGCCGATTTCGGCATCGTGGGCGATCTGTTCGAGGCGGTGCCCGCCATCATCGAGGCTCTGCCTGCGGCGTCGGCGGAGGGAAAGAAATGAATACATATGCATATACATCATTGACTCCGCTCCTCGTCGATGAGCTGAGAACGATCCTCGGGGCGGAGAACGTCATCTGGGGCGATTCCGAGCGACTCGAGGCGTATGCGCACGACGAGGCGGCCGAGTGCGGCGAGGCGAACCCACATCTGCCGGAGGCCGTCGTGAAACCTGCATCGACGGCGGATGTGGCGGCCGTGATGAAGCTCGCGAGTCGCGAACGGATTCCCGTCACGCCCAGGGGCGCCGGCAGCGGCCTTTCCGGCGGGGCCGTCCCGCTTTTCGGCGGGATCGTGATGACGTTCGAACGCATGAATCGTATCGTCGAGTTCGATCCCGCGAACCTCACGATCACGGTCCAGCCGGGGGTCGTCACCAACGAGATCAACGCCCGGGTGCGAGATGCCGGTCTCTTCTACGCAGGATACCCGATGAGCCTCGAAACCTGCTGCATCGGCGGCAACGTCGCCGAGAACGCCGGCGGCGGCAAGGCCGTGAAATACGGGGTGACCGGCCGGTACGTGCTGGGCCTCGAGATCGTGACGCCGGCCGGCGAAACCGTGAAGCTCGGCGGCAAGCTCGTCAAGGACGTGACCGGGTATAACCTGATCCCGCTGCTGGTCGGCTCCGAAGGCACACTTGCCGTGTTCACCGAGATCACGCTTAAACTGATGCCCCTACCGAAGGCGAGCACGGACCTGCTTGTCCTGTTCAAGACACCAGCGGAAGCGATCGCCGTCGTTCCGAAAATCGTCGCCGAAGGCGGAATTATACCAACGGCAATAGAATTCATGGACCGCACGAGCATCGAGGCGTCATGCCGGTATCTCAACGAGTCCCTGCCGTGGGAGGCGTGCGGCGCGATGCTGCTGATCACGGTCGACGGCGCCGATCCCGCCCAGGTCGAACGGGAATACGAGATCGTCGGCGAACGCTGCCTGGCGGCCGGCGCGATCGAGGTCTACGTGGCCGACAACGCGACGACGTCAGAGCGCGTCTGGAAAGTGCGCCGCAACATCGCCGAGGCGTTCAAGGTGCGCAGCCCGCGCCAGAGCCTCGAAGACATCGTCGTCCCGATCGCCGCGATCCCGGCGATGGTCGAAGGCGTCGAGAGACTGGCCCGTGAATGGGATATCGAGATCCCCTGCTACGGCCACGCCGGCGACGGCAATCTCCACGCGACGCCCGTGATGAACCCTGCATGGACCGATGCCGAGTGGGCCGACAGGCTGCCGCGCATCCTGACACAGCTCTACACGATCACGGCGG
>MWAR01000476.1 GCA_002068715.1 bacterium ADurb.Bin374 | reverse complement strand
CCCGAGACCGAACCAGAATTTGCCGGCGCTGTCCCGTTCGAGCGGGCCGCCGGTGAAGGTCATCTTTCCCAGTTCGGGAATCGTGACGGTGCCGTTGATGATACCGGTGATCATGAAGGTCGGCGGGGTGTTCTCGGCGGGTTGAGATGTATAGAATCCTTTATAAATATAGGCCGTTGTCGTGGCCGTTACCTGATTGCCGTTGATCCGGCTGTCCGGATGGACCATGGCGATGAAGCCACTGAATGCAACCGGGCCTTCCGGGTAACCGGCGGGCGGTTGGATATATAACTCGGAGCTGTTCTCATGGGGTTTGATAATGATTCCCATGATCTCGCCGGGGAGTTGATCGAAGTTTCCATCCGAGGGGATATCGGCCGGGATATACGAAAAGCCCATTTCGGGACCTTGCATCAGAAGTAAGAACAGCGCGGCGGCCTGTTCCTGTGTGAGGGCCGGAATGAGCGCTCGGATCTTTCCCATCATCAGGTCTCTGATGGCATCATGGAATGCGGAGATCTGGGTTGGGGTCGGGCTTGTGACGGTCTGGCCTCGAATGGAGGCGGAGACGGTCATGGAGCCAAGGTCGGGAATATATCCGCCGGCGGTTGCTTTGATCGCTTCGACCTCGGCAGGGATGGGATACAGCTTGCTGAGCAGAGGCGGCTTCCCTGCGAGCAGGCCGAGATTGGTGAAGATCGTCTTGTATGCGGCCTGAAAGAGGCCGTGCAGCGAGTCGGACTGAAGGACCAGATCGATTGCTTCGGCGTCGGGCGCCGTCTTCAGGGCGGTCGAGACGCGCTCGATGCCCGCGGCGATCATGTTGTAATCGGCTTCAGGGAAATTCGCCGGGCTTTGAATCAGGACTTTCAGAGCGGCGAGGAGGCCTTCCAGCTTCGCGAGGATGTGCTGATACTGGAACTGCTGCGTTACAGTCGTATCACTCGGAAGTGCATTGCTGATCATCGTGCTGTCGATATCCTGCAGGGCGAGCAGGACGTCTGCGGGGAGGCCCAGGGTGCGGGCGAGGAGACGGAGCTGGTCGTTGAACAACTGCCAACCTTCTTCGGAGGTATAGAGCCCTTCGGCGATGCCTGCGTTGATCTTGTTCTGAAGATCGAACGCGATCTTCCGGAACTCGATGAACTTCGCATCTTCGAACCCGGCTGCACGGAATGTCTGGAGTTGGGCCTTTTCGCGATTGACGAAAGCCTGCGCGATTTTCATCAGATCTGCCGGTGCTTGGGGGAGCTTTGAGGGTGGGATGATACTGAGAATTTCACCGAGGTTTACTTCGAACGTGGCATCAAAGGCTTCGGCATATTTCACAAGCATTGCCTGATATTTCGTATTCGGATCGATCAGGGGGGCCGTAGCAATCATGCCATCTTCGATCAGAGGGAGAATACCCTCCATGAAATCATCGATCCCGTTGCGATAGATTCGGAGGACGATGTTCTTTCTGCCGGTGGGGAGGCCTCCAAGTATGTAAAAACCGTTTGGGTCAGTCGTGGTTTCCTTGTTGAAGGAAGCAAACTGGCCGGTTTCGTCGTAGTCACCGGCAACAACCCGGGCATTTGCCGCCGGAGCTGCCACGCCTGCCCTCAGACTCGTGCGAATGCTCGTTGGCACAACATTGGAACTGGCATAACCGGTCGCGACACCATTGCCGGAAATGCCACCCTCGTTCGCTTCTGGGTTCGCAGCGGAAGTGGGATTCGAAAGAGTGTCATCGCCGCCGGCGCCGCCTCCGCAGCCGACGGTGAACAATACTGTTGTCAGAAGACAAGCGAACAGGGCAAAAAGGAGCCTTGATCTCATTTTTCCTCATTTCCTCCTGATAAATATCCTTTTCAAGGACGTACCGAACAAGACTAAAAGAAGGAAGAGAGGAAGTCAACTATATCAGATACTACGTGATAATGATCCGGAAAAATCGTTTGTGAATACGATCAATAAAACAATTGCCAAGGAAATACCAAGTGAAAAATAAACGGGCAAAATGGAACCTTTGCGTTTCATCTGGAGAGTCCCGAAGAATGAAAACCACCTGTTCGCCCTGGTGTTGCCTAAGGGCGAGCGCCTCTCGTGCTTCGACAACCTCAGGGCGAACGGGAATGCAAAATTGGCATTTGGCATGCAGAAAGCACC
Source organism: bacterium ADurb.Bin374 (assembly GCA_002068715.1). The sequence continues at coordinate 2,773 of MWAR01000476.1, read as the reverse complement.
ATTGTGTGCGCCCTGTTCTATTGTTAAAAATGCAGAATCGTGACCGGAAAATGTGAATCGGGCGAAACGTGAAGATAAGAGGGGCCGTATGGATGAACTCAGGATGCTTTGCGCGTCAGGCCGGTCTTGAAAAGCCGGTCGAGTTCTTCGCTGAATCTGCCGTCCGAGAGGTGGATCGTGAGATTCGGAACGGGTTCGTGGGTGCCGTTGTAGAAACGCTCGGCTTCGATGAGCACGAGATGAGCCGGCTGGCCCTCCTTGGGGATGATGAACCTTACCCGTTTCATGCCGAAATGGGCTTGTTTGAACAAGCTGCACGCCTCGTAGAACCGCTCGGCTGGAATGATCATCGCCAGTTTCGCCCCATAAGGCAGAAGATACGCGGCTGCCTCGATGAAATCTGCGAGCGTCCCGTTCAGTTCGTGTCGTGCAGCGGCCCGCCCCGGCCGCTCGGGCAGGCGGCCGCTCCCTTTCGGGTAATACGGCGGGTTCATGACCACCAAATCGAACGATTCCGGCAGCATGCGCGAGGGGATTTCCCGGACGTCGATCCGCTCGAAATCCATGTTGATGAGCCGGGGGTTCAGATCGAGATTCCGTTTCGCCAGCAGGTGAAAATCCTCCTGGATCTCGAAGCCGGTTATGCACAGCGCCGGGTTGCGATACTTGAGCATGAAGGCGAGAATGCCGCTTCCCGAGCCCAGGTCGGCGACCCGCGCGATCTCTTTCGAAAGCGGGGTGAACTCGGCAAGCAGCAGTGTGTCGATGGCGAACGCGGTGCCGTCGATCTTCTGGATCAGCTTCAGGTCAGTGCCGACCACTTCGTCGAGGCGTTCATCGGTATCGAGAAAAGGCTCCTGCATGACAGCCCGATTGTACCGCGAAGCAGGACGACTGTACAGGTGTGGCGAAATATCGCCTGTCCGGGATGATCCCTGTCAGAAATCCACGGCCATCGAGACCGAATAACGCCGGTCTTCGCGGTCACCAGGGCGTTCGCCGAGCTCTTCGGAATAGGTCGCGAACTCGAATCGCGCTTCCCTGAACTTCGCGGTCGCGCCGGCGCTCAGATATCCGCCCCGCAGGCCACCCCTGAGTGTGAGCCAGGTTCTCATGCGGGCTTCCATGCCGAGTCTGAGTTTGGAAAACAACGTGCCGTCGCTCGTGATGTCGGCCAGGTCGGCGGCCAGAAGCAGTTTGCGCGAACGTTCCGGCGAGCCCGACAGGGGGCGGATCGCCGTGCCGACGTCGACGCGCCGCGGCAGCCGCCCGATGCGCGAGTCGATCTCGGATTCGAACACGTTGCTCACGGAAAGGCCGACCGTCTGGTTCCAGGGATTCGCGAGCTTGTACAGCACCCCGCCGTCGAGGTCGAACGCAGCCCCCTTGAGCGCATCGTTCCGGAGATCGTCTTCGGAAAGCGCGGCGAAGTCACGCGCATCATACTCCCGATCGAGGGACCGCCGGGAAAGAAACTTCATTCCCAGGCCCCAGTGGCCTGTCGCGGAGTCGCCGAACACGACACGACTTCCGATCGGTCGCGCGACGGCGCCGGTCAGCACGGCGTCTACGTCGGCTTTCGCTCTGATGCGCGGGTTCGTCGGACGCTCGATGCCGATCTGGGCGATCGTCTGATACAGGAAGCCGGCGCCGAAGCCGGTGCTTCCGAGATAATACGCGAGATTGGAGGCGACGAGACGGGACTGCTGCCCCATGACGTCGCTCAGAACGCGGTTGTTCGAGGCTCGCGCCTCGGGGGTGTCGGCGTCAGAAAGGCCATCGGTCTTGTCTTTGACCCGCCGCATGTCCTGGTTGATCTCGGCCGTCGCATCGAGCACGGCATACGACTTGTCCGTGATTTGGCCGAGGCCGGCCGGGTTGGAAAACAGGGCCTGCTGGTCGTCGGCGACGGCGACGAAGGCCCCGCCCATTCCCTGGCTGCGGGGCGTTTCGTAGGTCAGCGGATGGGCCTGTCCGGCAAACGCCATTCCGGGTGCCGACAGGCATGCCAGCCAGGCGAAAAGGCCTGACAAAGCTATATATCGCAAGTTATATATAGTTCGGCTGATCATCTCAGTCCGTTCCGTCCAGGGCGATGATCAACGCGGAAAAGCTGGCGGCGTTCACGTCGTAGAAGGGGTGAATCGCTTCGAGTTGGTCGGTAAGCTCGCCGACGGCGGTTATCGTTGACCTGTTGGATTCGCTGTAACTGCCGGTCAGCCGGAGACCGGCGACCGGGCTGAGGAATGTCCATGCGTCGCCGCGGCCGTCGAAACCGTAGGCGAGATCCCTGAACGACTGCTCGAGCGAGGTGCCTGAGGAGTATGATCCCGAGATGAGGGCGGTGTAGAGCTCAGGCCACGTCGCGGTCTTGCCGTCGTTCGTCGTGAACGTCACGTTATCGAACGTGTCGAGCCGGCCGTTCTTGTTGGTGTCGTATTTCTCGAGGAGCCGCTTCGCCGCGATCAGCGGCGGGAGGAGACCACGGGTGAGCTGGTCGGTCCGGGACGGGGAGGAAACCTGGCGCATCATGGCGGCGGCCGTTTCCAGCAGGTCGATGTCCGAGATCATGGCCGCGCATTTGAACCAGAGCGCGCCCCGATCGTATGGCCCGACACCGTTCTGCATGATGTCGAGCACACTCAGGACACGGAAGCCGGCGAGACCGGCCTCGGCTTCGGCCATTCCCTGCTTCACCTGATCGGTGGCGTTTCCGCGGCCTAGCAGCGTCTGAAAGGTTTCGCGGGCCCCGGCGAAGTCTCCCGACCCGAGC
>MWAR01000475.1 GCA_002068715.1 bacterium ADurb.Bin374 | reverse complement strand
CCCCGCCGATGCACGTGCCAACGGAATTCGCGGGAATAATCCCTTCGGCCTCGTGGACAGCCCCGAATGGGAGGAAGGCGGAAGCAAATCCGACGGATCGGTGTTCGAGGTTCGACCCCAGCATCGAGGCAATGTCGCCCGGGCCAAGTTTTACTTCGCGGTTCGCTATGGGAAAAAGATCCCGCCTGCCGAAGAAAAGGTCCTTCGCGAATGGAACGTCCAGGATCCGGTCGACGACAACGAGCGTAAGCGCAACGACAGCATCGAGAACCTCCAGCACAACCGGAATCCGTTCATCGACAAGCCCGAATTCATCGACAGAATCGCTGATTTTTAACCCTGCATCCGAACTTCTTTGCGAAGGGCGCTTCAACGGACGAAGCGCCCTTCGTCATTCCGGCGGTCTCGTGAAACGAATCCCGGAACTGCCGCTCCTGATGATGGACCCGGTGAAAATAGAGTGTAAAGAGGCTTCCTTCCTGCTTCTGCGGGGATCCGGAATTGACACCCGCTCGATGGGCGTGATAGGGTGATCCGCTCGCGGGAAAGCGGTATCTGCCGCTTGAGTACAGGCATTTCCCGGTGCGGCGAAAGGGTGCGGCTGTGCACGTGACGTTCAAAATCCGGTACTCGGTGTCTGAGATCCGATGAACCCTGGAACCTGGCAGGACCGGCTGCGCGAATCGATCCGGCAGTTGTTCCGGCAGTCGTTCGCCCTCGTGCCCGTCGCGACGGAGGAGATTCCCGAGGGCCGGCGACTCGTGCTGGTGCGGGCTTCGGACGATCCGGGGTTTCCCGATTCGAAGAAATACCTGCTCGGCCACTGGAAGGTCGATGCCGACTGGTTCGAGCTTCCCTTCGTCGCCGGGATCCGCTGCAGCGTGGCATCGCCCAAACCGTTCGCCCCCGGCGTGCAGTGGGGGGTCGATCTCGATTGGTCCGATCAGCCGGCGCTCGCGTTCCGGGAGCTGATGAAGCGGGTCCGGCATCTGAAGAGCCTGCGCCGCGACGGGGCCGACGGGCTGGTGTTCCTCTCGCCGGACGAGCTGGGCGCGATTCCCGTCATCGACGCCCTCGCCGCGGTGCTGGCCGGCGGGCCTGTCTGGCTGCTCACCGGCATTCAGAACGGGTATCGGCTGTCCGTGCTCCGGTGGCTGGTGCGGGCCGCGGTCGTGGGCCTGATCAAACCGGCCGACGGCGCCGTCGCGTTCCTGATCTACCTTCTGCTGCGCATGCAGGCGGGGGTGCGCCTCCCATGAGCGTTTCAACGAATCATCCCTTCCGCGTCGCGTTCGTGACCCACGAGAATTACCACATGCCGGGTGCCCGCGTCCGGTGCTACTGCATGGCGAAAGCTCTCGCCGAGCGCGGCGCCGATGCGCGCGTCTTCTCGTTCCACGACGAGTTCGGCCGGGCCTACGCCCAGATGTCCGATACCGAGATGATGCTCAACTCGCTGCGGGCCTACAACCGCCTGGTGAAAGAGCCGGCGGGGACGATCCTCTTCGTGCAGCGGATCAACTACCACACGCTTGCTCCGTTTCTCGCCTCGCGGGTCCGCGGCTTTCCGCTCGTTCTCGACTGCGACGACTGGGACTTCGACGCCCCGATCTATCACACGCTTCGCCAGCTTCCCGGCTTCGACGCCCACACCTGGCTCGACCGGGTGGGCCGCACGGCGGCCGCCTGCGTCGCGTCGAGCCATGCCCTGAAAGACGTGTTGGAAAAGCTCAACGGACATGTCGAGTATCTTCCGACCGGCGTCGACACCGTGCGGTTCCACCCGCCCACCGCCGAGGAAGATGCCGCCGGCCGGTCACGCCCGGTCACGGTTTCCTGGATCGGCACGGTGTTCCGGCGCGACAACGTGCTGGCGCTCCAGTTCGCGATCCGCGTCTTCGCCGAGGTGTTCCGCAGGTGGCCCCACTGCCGGCTCGAGATCGCATCGACGGGGTTCATGATCGAAGAGATCAAGCGCCAGGTGGCCGACCGGTATCCGCACGTCGACATCACGTTCGTCCCCTGGATGGCCCCGGACGAAGTGCCCGGCTACCTCCGCAGGATCGACGTCGGCCTGCTGCCGCTGATTCCGGCCAATCGGTTCAACCAGAGCAAGAGCCCGACGAAGTTGTTCGAATACATGGCCTGCCGCCTCGCCACGATCTCGAGCCGGGTCGGGGAAGCGGCCCACGTGGTTCGCGACGGCATCGACGGCTTCCTGGCCGACGACGAGGCCGGCTTCGTCGAGGCGCTTCTGACGCTGGTGCGCGACGACGGGCGGCGCAGAGCCATGGGCGAGGCTGCGCGAAAACGCGTCGAAGAAAGGTTTTCCCACGAGCTCATGGCCGATCAGCTATATAACTGGCTCTATGATATCTCCGGCCGGGGCGCGCACCCCAAAAACCGCGGCTGACCGGTGAAGCTGCGCTTGCCGTTTCCAGAAGCGGTTTTAAAACGATGAAGGTCCCTGCCATTCTCAGACAGCTGACGACGGTGGTGGGCTCGGCCTACCTGTGCCGTGCGATCAACCTCGTCATCAGCCTGATCCTGCTGCGGCGCTGGGATCTCGCCCAACTCGGTGAGTTCTACACGATCGTCGGCTACTGGAACACCTGCACCATCCTGAGCGATCTGGGCCTGGGGCGGATTCTCGTCACAAGGCTGCAGCAGGCGCCGGACCGTTCGTCGCACCTGATTTCGCAGGGCATGATGATCCGCGCCGTCACCAGCATGGCGGCCTACGCGTTCACGGTGGGTCTCGCGTGGCTGATCGCCCCGTCCTTCCCGGTGCGCTGGTGGACGACGGTGTATCTGCTCGGTATCCCGTTTTTCAACCTCCGCACCGTGATCCACCCGCTTCTGCAGGTCAGAAAACAGTTCGGCGTGATCGCGGGCATGGACCTGGCGATGTCGGTGGTGCATCTGGCGGTGGTCTGGTGGTTCCTTGCGACGCTCGACATCGGCACGTTTCTGGGCGTCATGATGGCCACGAACGCCGCGACGGCCCTGTATGCACTGTGGTATGTGCGCCGGACGGGGTTCGAATGGCAGGCTGCGTTTGAGCGGAAGCCCCTGCGTGAACTGTTCATGGCCGGCGTGCCGCTGGGCCTGTCTGGCATCTGCCATATGGCCTACTACCACGTCGATCTGCTGGTCGTTTCGGCCTTCTGGGGGAACCGCGAAGCCGGCGTTCTGGGAATCGCGAAGCGCCTGCTCGATCTCGGCATCATTCTCGCCGACTCGGTCATGCTCGTTGCGCTTCCCGGGCTGGCGAAGGCGTGGCGCAAGGGGAACGAGGCGCTCGACGGCGTGGCGGCCGGAACCTTCCGGCTGATGGGCGGGCTGCTCCTGCCCGCGATCGGTGCGATGCTGCTGTTTCCCGATGTGCTGCTCGACCTGCTCGCCCGGCAGAGTATACCCGATGCGCCGCCCGTCATCGCGCTTTCGACCATGTTCCTGATCGGCGTTTCCTACGGGGTGATCCAGTCGAACCTGCTGGTGGTGGTCGGCCGGAACTGGATGGACCCGCTGTTTCTCGGAAGTCTCGCCGCGGTCAGCCTGACGCTGAACCTGGTAGTCGTTCCGCTCTGGGCCAGCATGGGCGCGGCGATCACGATGTGCGCGATCAAGGTGGTCTACTTCGTCTCCGCGTTGAACGTCGGGCTGACACGGCCCTGGATCAGCGGGTATCTGCGAGCCGTCGGCCTGCCGTGGGCCGTGGCGCTTGCGTGCGGCGGCCTGGCGCGGGCGTTCCTGCCGACGCCGCTGATCGCGTTCCTGGCATTTCTGGCAGCGAGCGTGCTGGTCGGCTGGATCGGCTTCGGGCTGGGCCGCGTTTCGGCGGTCATGGAGCCGGGCGCCGAACCCTCTTCCGATGCCGCCCGGGGAGCCTGAAAACGCCGTTTCCGGCAGCGGTCAGAGTTTCGAGAGAAAATCGGCGAGGCGGGAAGCGAGCTGGGGAAGCTGATACTCGTTCAGGATCGTTTCCAGACCGCGATCGGCGAGCGATCGCCTCATGGCGGGGTTTTCCAGAAGCTGTTTCATCAGGGCGCCGAACTCGTCGGGGCGCCGCGCCAGCAGGCCATTCCGGCCGTGCCTGATGATGCGGGACGCCTCGCCTAGGTCGGAGGAGATGACGGCGCGGCGGCTGGCCATATACTCGAACATCTTGGTCGGGCTCTTGCAGCGCGAGAACTCGGTGTCCTCGAACAGCGGGAACAGCCCGACGTCGACGTCGCGCATAAGCTCGGAAATGCGGTCCGGATGCACCCAGTCGAGGACCGTGATCTCGGGATGGACGGCGGCCCGTTTCTTCAGTTCGCCGAACCAGGTGCCGCCGCCGACGATCTGGAGGCGCTTCGGAACCGGCGAGTCGATGGCAAGGAACTGGTCGATGAGCAGGTTCAGCGTGTTGAGGTTTTCCCGGTGCATCAGGGTGCCGACCCAGGAAAAGCACACTTCGGGAGCATCTCGGTGCGGGTGTGCGGGGAAGCGGTCGGGCCGGACGCCGGTCGGGATGAGGATCGTCTTCGGATGGTGCGGCGAGACGAGCTCGAACAGCCGGTGGCTCGAGACGATGCATCCGTCGGCGAGCTTCACCAGCGTCTGGAACAGCGTGTCGTAGCGGAACGGCGGGAAGCGGCACAGCCACTTGAACCCGTTCGGGTTGCCCTTCCAGTCGAAATCGTCCAGGTCGAGAACGACCCTGACGCCGAGGCGGCGTCGCAGTGCCAGCGCGGCGAGCGCGTGGTAATGGGTGCGCTGCACGATCAGCACCGTGCCGGCCTCGTTCCGCAGATCCCAGACGGCGCGCAGGTTGGCCAGCATTTTCTGGGTGTCCGAAAGCCGTGTGTAGAAGCCGGGCTGGCCGGCGAAATATCGTTCCCCGTATGAAAACACGTCGGCGTCGAACCCTGCTTCACGCAGATACCAGGCCATGTCGGCGCACCGGATCCGCGCGGCTGGAAGGCTGAACCGCTCGTTGGTCAGGAACATGAGCCGCTTCCGGTCGGCGGGTGGCGGACGGGTGCCACGAAGGGCGAGAACCGATGCGAGCGCCTGCTGGGCCAGCCAGCACGAAAACGCGAGCGAGCCGTCGACGGAAAGCAGCAGCTCGAGCCATGCGGGCCGCTTCCCGCTCTGGAGTAGCTGCAGTATACCGCCGGCAAACCCACCCGTCATGCGAGCACCGCCCGGCCGGTCATTTCCGTCGAAGCATATCTAGGAGTATTGAAACGGCTTTTGCCGGCTTGAGGGCGACTTTGCGCAGGATCTCCAGGGGATTGGAGAAAACCTGGCGTTTGAGCTGGTGCTTCCGCCAGCGCCGTTCGGCGTATGCGCAGGCCTTTTCCAGGGCGGCTGACGAGAGGGTGTCGCTCCTGAAGACGGCCGACGTGTAACCGTCGAACTTCGAGAAATCATTGGAGGTCAGGCGCCCCTGCTCGCGCAGCGTCTTGAACAGGTCACAGCCCGGGAATGGCGTCAGTATCGAGAACTGCACCGACGCCGGGTCGAGATCGAGGACGGTATCGACCGTCCTTTTGATCGTTTCCTTCGTCTCGCCGGGCAGGCCGAAGGTGAAGGTCAGGTGCACCTTGATGCCGAGCGACTTGGCGAACCGGATGTTCCGCAGCGCGGTTTCGATGTTCAGGGACTTTTTTGCGTGGTCGACCAGCTCCTGGTTTGCCGACTCCATGCCGAACTTGGCCGCGGTGAGGCCGGCCTTGCGCATGCGGCTCAGGGTCTCCTCGTCGGACGTGTCGGCCCTCGCCATCATGCCCCAGGGGAGGTGGATGCCCCGCCGCTCGAGTTCGTCGCACAGCGCCAGCATGCGCTCCTTCCCGATGTTGAATGTATCGTCATCAAAATATAATGATTTGTAGGGGAACCGCTTCAGCTCGAATTCTATTTCATCAACGATTTTTTCGGGCGAACGGAACCGGTAGTTCCGGGTGCGGTACATGATCTGCGGCCAGACGCAGAAGACGCAGCCGAACGGGCAGCCGCGCGAGCCCCACATCTGCAGCGACGGCGCGGGGAGACACCCGGTGAGGTCCTCGTAGACCTTCATGTCGAACAGATGCCGAGCGGGGATCGGGAGTTCGTCGATGCGTTCCCTGAGAGGCCGGAAAGGGTTCCTGACGACGTCGCCGCCGTCCCGGAACTCCAGCGACCTGATGTCTCTGAGGCTGCCGTTACCCGAAAGCGCGCGAACCAGCTCGAGCAGGGTTTCCT
>MWAR01000474.1 GCA_002068715.1 bacterium ADurb.Bin374 | reverse complement strand
TGGAGGCCGAGGCCGACAAGAATGAGGATCACAGCCGTCGGCCGCGGCATGCATCGCACGGCCCAATTTCGCTGGCGCGCTCCGGTCGACCAGGCATGCATGTGGACGATGCCTAGAAAGACACCGACAAAGGCTAGGGGCATTGTGATGTCGGCGAATTCATCGATGGCCAGCAAGAACAATCCTGCAAGAACTCCGATCGTGATGACGAAAATGCCGATGGCTGAAATGACCCGCCCGAGGTAAAAATGGCCGGCGCCGGGAACGATGAGGGACAGCCAGAGTTCCGGTGATGCGAACACACGCTCGAGCCGGTTCGCGATGGACAGATCGGCCGCGGGGCCGGCGCTGAAAAGGCGGTTGACGGTCCGGATGAGCTGCGAGAGGCGGAGCGACATGCTCGTCGAAACATCCCGCTGAGAAGCGCGCGGCGGCAGGACGTCGCCGAAGCCCCCATCGGTCTGGGCCTGGCAGTTCGGACACTTGCCCGCGATTTCAGGGAGCGACTGACCGCACTCCGGGCATTTCACGAGGGTGTAGCCATGAACGCGTTGATGTTTGTCCGGAGGGCGTCGAGTTCGGACCTGATCTGAGCATGGTCGAGTCTGCGACCGGAGGTCAGGTTTCGGACCTGCGAGCGGATCTCGACCTGGACCATATCGATGCGCTGGACGAGCGACTGGCGGATGAAATCGACGGCATACTCGACCTCGAGGCAGACCTTTTCGGAAAGGTCGGCCTTCACCTCGAGCAGGGTCTCCTCGCTGACGGTGGCGTTCATGAAAAACTCCTTCACCGACCGTTTGTTCGCGATCACCTGGGAGGCGAAGTAGGCCGCCCCGGCGAACATGCCGACCGAGACGCCGAAAAAGATCGCGGCCAGGTAGGCGAAACTGAGCGACGAGACGATCTTGCCCGGCACGTCGCTGAGATCATACTGGATGCTGAGACTGCGCTGTTCGACGAATCGTTTGTCGTCGAGCACCGCATCGAACGAGCGGCCCAGTTCACCATAGAGTTGGTCGAGAGTGCATTTCATTCTTGTTGTTATATATTCATACAGTTCCTTCAGTCGCGTATTCACGATCGCGGGGTCGCGCTGGAGGCGATTGACCGAAACGAGATCGCCGATGGTCTTTTCGATCTGGTCCCTGAATGTCTGTTTCAGGTCGGCCTCGGCGGCGGCGATTTTCGTCTCGGCTGTCTTCAGCGTCGCGCGGAGTTTCCCGAGGCGGGATGCGCTTTCCTTCAGGCGGCCCATCACGGCGGCCTTTCCGACGGTTTCCGCTTCGACGCATTCGTCGAGCGCGTGCTGGATCCGAAGAACGCCGCGCCGGAGGAAATGGTGCAGCGTCGCCTCGATTTCGACTGCGCGCTTCCGGCCTGAAATCTCGATGATGCGCTTCCAGAGTTCGCGGTTCGCCTCGCAGAAAGTGCCGGCATGCTTTTTCCCGACATCGAAGCCGATTCCGTGCGCGGCGCCCGATCCGTCAAACGGCGCCTTCTCTTTGGCACAGACGGCGAACAGTTCTACGTCCATGACAGGAACGAACAGGGTCTGGCCGAGGCGGACATTTATTTTATCGTATGAAGTATTCAACGCCTTGACGAGGCTTTGTCTGATATCCGCGACCAGTGCCGGACGCTCGTCCGCGTCGACTTCGTCGATGCGGTTCACGACGAACAGGAGCTTCTTCAGATCGTCGGCGAGGAGGCGCTCTTCGAGGAAAATGCGTTCGGATTCGGAGAACGGCTTGAGCGCGGAGATGACGAACACGACGATGTCCGCCGTCGGGATGAGCCCATACACGATCTCGGCGCGCGATTTCGCGATGTCGTTGATGCCGGGGGTATCTACGATGGTGAGCGCGGCCGGAACCTTCGGATGGGAGACCCGCACCAGTTCGATGCGATCGATGTTCTCGGGCGCGGTCAGGAGTTTCGCGAAGGCATTCCAGTCGAAGTCACCGCCGGGAATGCCGTATCCAGGCGTCGAGGCTTTGCCGGGCTCGATCCTGATCGGATCCTTTGTGCCGATCGGTTTCACGCTGACATTGAACGGGCCTGGTTCGAGGATCGTCACCAGACTGGTCGTCGGCGTGACGCCGGTCGGGAGGATGTCCTCGCCGAGCATCGAGTTGATCAGCGATGATTTTCCGGTGTTGAACTCGCCGACGATCAGAACGTGCGGCCTTGCGTCGATGCGGTTGAGGACGAGACGATGATCGCCGATCTCGACGAGCATCTTTCCCGCGAGCTGTTTCAGCGGGGGCAGGAGTTCCTGGAAGCGTTCGGCTGGATTACTGGCGTTCATAGATTTTCCTGAGAACATACCGTTTGTCCTCAGCCTCCACTTTGACCCGGTCGTGTGCCGCGAGGGTACGCTCGAGCACCGCGTCGGCGATCAGTTCCTCGAATTTCTGGACGATCCGGCGCATGGGGCGCGCGCCGAACTGGGGGTCGAAGCCGGTGTCGACGGCGAGCGCCACGGCGGCGTCGGAGACGGTATAATCGATCTGCTTCTGATCGAGAATGCGCGCCGCGCTTTCCGCCGCGAGTTTTTTGAAGATGAGGCGAAGTTCATCCTTCGTGAACGGGGTGAAGGGGATGATGCTCTCGATGCGGTTGATGATCTCGGGGCGTACCTGGCGTTTCATCTCCTCGAGGACCTTCGCCTGGATCGTGTCGAATTTTTTCTCGAAATCATGCTGTTCGAGGCCGGCGTAATACTGCGTGCCGACATTGCTCGTGATGATGATCAGGGCGTCCTTGAAACTCGCGGTGTTGCCCTTCATGTCCTTGACATAACCTTCGTCGAGCATCTGCAGGAAGATGTCGAACAGCTTGGGGTCAGCCTTTTCGATCTCGTCGAACAAGACGACCGAGAACGGATTTTTATTCATCAGCTTCACCAGCAGGCCATCCTCGTCACTGCCGATATAGCCGGGCGGCGAGCCGACGAGGCGGGCCATCGTGTGGTCGTCGTAGAACTCGGACATGTCGAAGCGGATCAGACGGCGCTCGTCGCCGAAAAACTCCGCGGCGATCGTCTTCGCGGTTTCAGTTTTACCGGTACCGGACGGGCCGAGAAACAAGAAGCTTCCGATCGGTTTGTTCGGCTTTCTGATGCCGGCGCCCAGCATTTTGAACGAGGCCAGGATCGCCTCCTTCGTGCGCGCCTGGCCGATGATCTTCGTCTCGAAGGCAGTCTTCAGCAGGCCGATGCGACGGGCGACCTCGTCGAGCTGGCGGTCGCCGATGACGGCGCCGGTTCGGCGGGCGAGGGTGTTGGCTACATCTTCAGGGGTGAGAGCCGTATCGAAAAACGTCGCTTTATCTTCATCCCACTGGTGGAGGGTGTCCTCGAGCCGGTCGATCTCGTCACGTTCGATGCACGAAATTTCGCGGGCGAGAACATCGTCGAGAATGGTGAGATCGCGCCGAAGCCGGTCGTGTCCCTCGCTGAACCGCTTCTCGGCGATGGCTTCCTTCATCAGATCGATGGCCTTGTCGGGGAAGAAGCGATCACGGATATATTGATCCGCCACCGAGATGACGGTATCGATCGTATGGTCAGGCACGACGATGCGATATCGCGAGCCGATGCGCTTGCTCATGCGCGACAGGAGCATCTTCAGCTCGTCTCGAGGCGGTTCGCCGACGTTGATGCGGATGAACCTGCGGGCGAGGGCTGGGTCCGACTCCTCGATCCAGCGTTTGAATTCGGCTTCGGTCGTCGCGCCGATCACCTGGATGTCGCCCCGTGCCAGGAACGGCTTGAGATAGTTCGCGAAATCGAATCCGCCGGTGGAGTGGGTTCGGGTCAGTAGATGAAGCTCATCGATGAACAGAATGGTATTCTTCGAGGAGAGGAGTTCCTCGACGAGCTTCTGGACCCGTTCTTCGAGCATTCCCCGGTAGATCGTGCCGCTGGATATCGCGGCGAAATCGATCTGGAAGATGCGCTTTCCCTTCAGTTTTTCTGGAACGCGGCCCGCGGTGATTTCCTGGGCGAAGCCTTCGACGATGCACGTCTTCCCGACACCGGGGGGGCCGATCAGAACTGGGTTGCTTTTTCCCTCGAGCGTGAGTGCGTCGGCCATTCGTCGAATTTCCGTCGCTCTTCCGATCAGGGGCTCCAGGGCACCCATCGCTGCCAGTACGGTCAGATCTCGACCGAATTCCTCGAGCATGCCGGAGATCTCCTCTCACCGGTGAATTTACGAGATGATGGTAACACAAAAAGAAAAAAATATGACTTAATCCCTCCCCAAGCCCCTCGTTCATGCGTATAATTGAAGCATCGAATTCACTTTTGGAGATGAGCATGCATACGCGTTCATGGATATTCTCCGCAATATTCGCCACCTTCCTGACCGCTTCGATCTGCGTTGCCGCCGAGCCGAACGCACCGCAGCAGGCAGATCCCTGTGAACGGGTACATAAAGAAGCCGGCAGGCTCCTCGAGTCGATCGAGTCGGCTCATCCTGATTCTTCACCCCAGCTCATCAAGATCCGCGAACGGCTCGAGTATCTGTATCGCCGATCCCAGAGTGATTCCGCGCGCATGGACGAGGTCGTTCCCTCCATTGAAGCGATGGAACGCACCGCTTCGAAGCGCAAACGGTTCAACCGACGCAGCGAAGATCCGTTCACCGGCCTCGATGCGATGTCGAACGAGTCTCTCGTTCAGGAACTCAACAAGCGCATTTCCGTGAACACGCAGTTCGAGTATTCCGCATCACGGCGGATCGTCTTCCTGACGCTCGACAATCTCGACGGATTCGTCGAGTGCGTCTATACCGGACGCTCGGAACACGTGACCCAGATGCCGAACGACAAGGATATGAACATCGAGCACAGCTGGCCGCAAAGCCTAGGTGCCACCGGCATCGCCAAAGCCGACCTCCATCACCTGTTCCCGACCGACAGCAAGGCGAACAGCACACGCGGCAGCCTGCCGTTCGGTATCGTGAACAACCCGAACTGGGAAGAGGGCGGCAGCAAGTGTGACGGCGACAAGTTCCAGGTTCGCCCGAGCTTCTGCGGAAATATCGCACGGGCTCAGTTCTACTTCTCGGTTCGTTACAACAAGCCGATCCCGAACGAGGTCGAAAAGGTGCTGAAAGCGTGGCACAAGGCCGACCCGGTCGATGCCCGCGAGCTTCAGCGCAACAACAAGGTCGATGAAATCCAGCATAACCGCAATCCCTTCATCGACCACCCTGAGTTCGTCGACAGGATCGCCGATTTCTGATCGCCAGACGCCCTCGAAAATTATCGTCAGCCGGCCCAAAGGGCCGGCTGACGTGCTTTTTGAAATCATTTGGAGGAGCGTGCCCTGCGGCATGCCAGGGAGATCATTTGCAGAGCGGGGGGGAACCACCAATGCAGTAAATACCTGATTCGCGGGGGCGAAATTTTGCGGAATTCCCTCTTCTGAGAATTGTAGTAGAAGTTTCGGGGCTTTGTTATAATTGGTTTTCAAGCCATGTATCACACGAATTTCGTCCATCTTCATGTTCATAGCCATTACAGCATTCTGGACGGCGCCGCATCGGTAAAATCGATCATCGAGACGGCCCGACGGAATCGCATGCCGGCCATTGCGATCACCGACCACGGCAACATGTTCGGGGCGATCGACTTTTACCAGAGCGCCATCAAGAAAGGCGTGAAGCCGATCCTCGGGTTCGAAGCCTACCTGACCGGCGGCAGCAGGCTCGAAAAAGAGCGTTCGAAAGAGAAACCCCTTCATCACCTCGTGCTTCTCGCGAAGAACCACGTGGGGTACAAGAATCTGGTGAAACTCTCTTCGTTGGGGTACACCGAAGGGTTCTATTACAAGCCTCGCATCGACTGGGAACTCCTCGAAAAGTATCATGACGGCGTGATCGCGCTAGGCGCCTGCCTTCAGGGGGAAGTCCCCTGGAAGCTGAACCACGGTGATGAAGAAGGTGCTAGAAAAGCCGTTCGCCGGTATCAGGACGTTTTCGGTCGCGACAATTTTTACCTCGAGATCCAGAACCACGGCCTTGCCGAACAGATCGACGTCCTTCCGAAGATCGTCTCGACGGCGCGCGCCTGTGACGTGCCGATCGTCGCCACGAACGACAGTCACTATGTCGGCGCCGAAGACTGGGAAGCGCACGACGTGTTGCTGTGCCTGCAGACGCAGACCCAGATGTCGGATCCCAAGCGGATGCGGTTCGGGACGCACGAGTTCTACATGAAATCCGCCCAGTTGATGAACGATCTGTTCAAAGAGTTTCCCGACGCGATCACCAATACTCTCCGGGTGGCCGAGCGGTGTAACGTGCAGCTCACCCTGGGCAAATCGATTCTGCCGAATTTTCCGATTCCCCAAGGCAAGACGTCGGAAAGCTATCTCGAAGAACTGTGTCGTGCGGCCGTTCCGGTACGTTACCCGGAATCAGAGCGGGAAGCGGCGACAAAACGTCTCGATTACGAGCTGAGCGTCATTCGCCGGATGGGCTTCTGCGACTACTTCCTCATCGTCTGGGATTTCATCAAACAGGCGAGGGACATGGGCGTTCCCGTCGGTCCGGGGCGCGGCTCGGCTGCCGGCTCGATCGTGGCATACCTGCTTTGGATAACGGATCTCGACCCGATCCGGTATGCCCTGCTGTTCGAGCGGTTCCTGAACCCCGACCGCATCAGCATGCCCGATATCGACATCGACTTTTCGGACGAAGGACGCCAGAGCGTCATCGATTTCGTCGTCCAGAAATATGGCCGCGACAAGGTTTCCCAGATCATCACGTTCAACCAGATGCTCGCGAAGCAGGCGATACGAGGCGTCGGCAGGGTGTTCGAGATGCCGCTTCCCGAGGTCGACAAGATCGCGAAACTGATCCCGGAAAAGCCGGGAACGCATCTGAAGAAGGTGCTCGACGAGGTTCCCGAGCTGAAGGCGATCGTCGAAAACGGCACCGAAGATCAGAAGCGGCTGTTGAAGATTGCCAAAACCGTCGACGGCGTCGTGAGCCACACGGGTATCCATGCGGCGGGCGTCGTCATCTCGCGCGATCCGCTCGACGACATCGTCCCGATGTTCCGCGACAAATCGAACGAAATCGT